>NZ_JBPFDQ010000045.1:0-45074 GCF_059415045.1 Ferdinandcohnia sp. SAFN-114
AAAATAGAAAAAGGTGAGTTTGAGCGTGCTCAAACTCACCTTTTTCATTATTCGAAGCTAGTTAATGTCCCAGCCTCATCAATGTAAATTTATGAAATTTTATCAATGATTAATGTTGGTGCTGTTACTGGATTTTGTGAGATCAAGATACTCTCTGAAAGTTTCTTTTTAATCTCATCAATATTTTCAAAATTACTATGAATGGTTACTAAGCTTTCGCCTTTTGATACTTTGTCGCCAATTTTCTTTCGAAGTACAAGCCCAACAGCTAAATCGATAGATGATTCCTTCGTTGCTCTTCCAGCACCTAAAAGCATCGCCGCTGTTCCGATAGAATCAGCAATAATCTCTGAAACATATCCTTCTGATTCAGCTTCAAATTCAAATTGGTATTTTGCTTTTGGAAGTTTATCCGGTGAATCTACGACAGATGGATCTCCACCTTGTGAAGATAAAAAAGTTTTAAAGGATTCTAGTGCTTTCCCATTTTTAATGGATTCCTCAAGCAAGTTTCTAGCTTCTTCAAGAGTGTTCGCTTTTTTTGCTAGTACCACCATCTGGCTTCCTAAAACGAGGCAAAGCTCTTGTAAATCATCAGGACCTTCCCCTTTTAGCGTGTCGATCGCCTCTTTAACCTCAAGTGCATTACCAATTGCAAACCCAAGCGGTTGGCTCATATCTGAAATAATTGCCATCGTATTGCGGCCTACATTATTCCCGATATCAACCATTGTTTTTGCTAATTCCTTTGCATCGTCCAAATCCTTCATAAATGCACCTGCACCTGTTTTTACATCTAAAACAATTGCATCTGCTCCAGCTGCAATTTTCTTACTCATAATTGAGCTTGCAATCAATGGAATGCTGTTTACAGTAGCTGTAACATCCCTTAGCGCATATAACTTTTTATCTGCAGGTGTTAAATTCCCACTTTGACCGATGACAGCTACCTTATTTTGGTTGACAAGACGAATAAATTCTTCATTATTAATTTCTACATGAAAGCCTGAAACTGATTCTAATTTATCTATCGTTCCACCAGTATGTCCTAAACCTCTTCCTGACATTTTTGCAACTGGAACCCCTACTGACGCAACGAGTGGCGCAAGCACCAATGTGGTCGTATCACCTACACCACCCGTGCTATGCTTGTCAACTTTGATCCCTTCAATTCCTGAGAGGTCAATTGTATCACCAGACTGAACCATTGCCATGGTAAAATCTGCTTGTTCCTGCTTTGTCATTTCCTTAAAAAAAACAGCCATCGTAAAAGCACTCATTTGATAATCAGGGATTTCACCATTTGTATATCCGGAAACAACAAATGATATTTCTTCTGATGTCAATTCCTTACCATCACGTTTTTTTTCGATTAGATCTACCATTCTCATTGTTTTCACCTTTTTCTATTCTCTATTTTTATTAGCTGATCTAGATTTTTTTTACAATCTGTTTTACTAGTGATAAAAAGTCAGTTTTTACTTTTTCTGTTGTTTCAATTACTTCATCATGGGTTAGCGGTTGATCTAAAATGCCTGCTGCCATATTTGAAATACAGGAAATTCCTAGTACTTTTAAATTGGCATGACGTGCAACAATTACCTCAGGAACTGTTGACATCCCAACGGCATCGCCTCCAAGTGTGCGAAGCATTTTAATTTCTGCAGGCGTTTCATAAGATGGACCAGTCATACCAACATAAACGCCTTCTTTGATTGATATATTCAATTCATTTGCCACTTCTTTTGCAATTGTCCTGAGTTCCTTTGTATATGCTTCAGACATATCTGGAAATCTTGCTCCAAACCTTGTATCATTTGGCCCAATTAATGGATTTTGACCAAAATTCAAATGATCCGAAATAATCATTAAGTCGCCTGGTTGAAACGATTCATTCACTCCTCCTGCGGCATTTGTAACAACTAGAGTTGTGACACCTAACTCTTTCATAACGCGAACAGGAAATGTGACTTTATCTAGACTATAACCTTCGTAAAAATGAAATCGTCCCTGCATGGCTACAACTGATTTTCCTTGTAATGTACCAAATACGAGTTGACCGGCATGCCCCTCAACAGTAGACACTGGAAACTCTGGAATTTGGTCATATGCCACTTTAATTGGATTTTCAATTTCATCCGCCAAAACACCAAGTCCTGAGCCTAGTATCAACCCAATTTCAGGTGTATTAGGGCTTTTCTCTTTTAAAAATTGTACAGATTTATCAATAACGTTCATATCCATTCTTATTTTCCTCCATTAATTTCTTGTAGAAAGCTTTTTCCATGTTTAGGTGGTGTTACATTAAAATTATCCGCTACTGTTGCACCAACATCCGCAAACGTTGAACGTAATGGTAATTCCTTTCCACCATCCATTTTTTTGTTGTAGACCAGTAAAGGCACATATTCTCGTGTATGATCTGTTCCAGTATGAACCGGATCGTTTCCATGGTCTGCTGTGATAATTAATAAATCGTCATCAGTAAGTTTTTCAAATACTTCCGGTAAACGGGCATCATACTCCTCCAAGGCTTTTCCATAGCCTATAGGATCCCTACGATGTCCAAACAATGCATCAAAATCAACCAAATTGACAAAGCTCAGGCCTGTAAAATTCATATCAAGTGTTTCAACTAATTTATCCATTCCATCCATATTTGACTTTGTTCGTAGTGATTGAGTGACTCCTTCACCATCATAAATATCTGATATTTTTCCGATTGCAATCACATCAAACCCACTATCACTTAATTCATTCATTACAGTTCGTTCAAACGGCTTTAAGGCATAATCATGACGGTTTGATGTTCTCGTGAATTGACCAGGTTCCCCAACAAATGGACGAGCGATGATGCGTCCTACCATATATTTTTCATCTAGTGTTAATTCACGTGCAATTTCACAAATTTTATAAAGTTCATCTATCGGTACTATCTCCTCATGTGCTGCAATTTGTAAAACTGAATCTGCAGAAGTATAGATAATTAATTTCCCAGTCTTCATATGCTCTTCACCGAGTTCATCAAGAATTTCGGTACCCGATGCTGGTTTATTCCCTAAAATTCCGCGCCCTGTACGTTTTTCAATTTCATCTAATAGCTCTTTTGGAAACCCCTCAGGGAAGACCTTAAATGGTGTTTCGATATGTAAACCCATGATTTCCCAATGTCCTGTCATTGTATCTTTTCCATTTGATGCTTCTTGCATTTTTGTATAATATGCAAGTGGCTCGTCTTGTACAGGTATTCCCTTAATTTCTCTAATATTACTTAGGCCAAGCTTTGCCATGTTAGGCATATGTAAACCATTCATTTTTTCCGCAATATGTCCAAATGTATCTGAACCTTCATCACCAAATTTTTTTGCATCCGGCGCTTCTCCAATTCCAACAGAATCCATGACAATTAGAAATATTCGCTTATATGTATAATTAGACATGTAAATCCCTCCCAAATATATTCTATGTTGTATTTTTCCCTTCTAGCTTCAAGTTACTCATTATTTCATACATGCACACATGTCAGAAGTCTGACATCTCAAAGTATACGTGTGAGAGTATGTATTTTCAAGTAGATTATGAGTGTAATAGTCAAATTGATAACATTATTTTAACAAATGTCCCTATTCTATAAAAATTATTGTTTTTAAATATAGAGTGATTTACGCTCCTGGTACTCTCTTGCCGCAACAATCCGTAACAAAAAAAGCTAGACAATTTGTCTAGCAATCTACTATGCACGAGGATGATATGTTTTATAAACATCCTTAAGCCGCGTTTTTGTAACATGAGTATATATTTGCGTGGTTGAAATATCTGCATGTCCGAGCATCTCTTGCACAGCTCGTAGGTCTGCACCATTTTCCAAAAGATGCGTCGCAAATGAGTGACGAAGGGTATGTGGTGTAAGTTCTTTTTCAATTTGAGCTTCTTTAGTAATTTTCTTTAAATTTTTCCAGAATCCTTGTCTTGTCAAGCGATTACCATGATGATTCACAAAAAAAGCGTCCGTTTTTTTCCGTTTCACTAGTTGAGCACGACCATTATCTAAATAAGCTTGTAATGCCTTTGTTGCAACACTTCCAAGCGGGACAATTCGCTCCTTATTCCCTTTTCCAAGACATCTGATGAAACCCATTGATAAATGGATATCGGCTAGATTTAAGTTTATGAGTTCACTAACACGAAGACCTGTCGCATATAAGAGCTCAAGCATTGCCTTATCACGAATACCAAGTGGGTTGTCCAATTTAGGTGCATCTAACAATGCCTCTACTTCAGAAATATTTAATACCTTTGGTAATTTGCGTTCTGCTTGCGGCGTTTCAATCTGTTCAGTAGGATCATGGTCAGTTATTTTATCACGAAATAAAAATTTATGAAATGACCGTATCGACGCAATATTTCTAGCCAACGTTCTTGAAGAATTCCCTTGTTCTTTTAAATGCTTCAAAAAATGAATAACATGAAGACGATTTACATCATTAAAGGCAGTAATATTTTCAACCTTGGTTACATACTGATAGTACTTTTTTAAATCTCGTTCATAGGACTTTACTGTATTTGTTGCAAGTCTTCTTTCGACAACTAAATAATGCAAATAATCCTTTAGTTGATCTTCCACTGGTCTCTACTCCCCATTTCGGTAAAAAAACAGTAATCTGTCTAATAGGCCTTCCTCTTTTTCTTCAATCATTGAGGTTGCCTTCACTGAGGAACCTTCTGGCTCATCATATTTGTGATAATTTTGATATTCCTCATTAATCCATATAATACCATAATAAAAAAGAATTGTGCATCCAGTAAACAATACAAAAACCTTTAACGTATCATATACAACACGAAACCATTGTCTCATCTAGTAATCCTCCAATCAAATACGCCTTGGCATATTTGCGCCCAGATTTCGAGTTACTCAATAAACTTTCTTTGAAAATCCGAAGCATCCACCGAAGGCCTTAACTTTTTTCAGGCAAATATAAAATCCGGCTGAATAAGTTAATACATTTGTCTATTAGAAGATATGCCAATTTTACATGGTTTTATACGTGCTTATCCCATTTTTTCTAATTTCTTTAACATCCTAGTAAATTATGAAAATAAAAAAACCCCTCTCCTCTAAAGGAAAAGGGTGCTTTATTCGAGATTATCAGTTTCTTCTTTAGTCTCTTTATCATGACAACGATGACAAATTCCATGGAAAGTTAATCGATGGTCCTTAATGATAAAGTTCCAGTTCTTTTCAACAATTTCTTCAACGTTCTCAAGTAAATCCTCTTGAATTTCGTCAACAGCACCACATTCGATACATACGAGGTGATGATGGAAATGTGCTGCTCCTTCTTGGCGAAGGTCGTATCTAGATACACCATCTCCGAAATTTATTTTATCAACGATTTTTAATTCTGTAAGTAATTCAAGTGTCCGATATACAGTTGCTAAGCCGATTTCTGGCGACTTTTCTTTTACAAGGAGGTAAACGTCTTCGGCACTTAAATGATCTTCTTCATGTTCAAGCAGTACCCGAACGGTCGCCTCACGCTGTGGTGTAAGCTTATAGCTAGACGAATGCAACTGTTTCTTTATTCGATCAATCCGATTTTCCATGTAAAACTGCCCCTCCCTCGCCGTTACTTCATTATTATACCAGAAGAAGGGGCACTGTCCAAATAAAATAATTATAAATAACAAAGAATAATTATTTTCATTTAATATTCATTCTTACTTATTTATTACATCTATTACCTCTTTCATTAGTACTGGTGAAGCAAATGCCTCAACAGCCGATGCAATTAGAATGACAAAACTAACGGCGACCATTAGGATTGAATATCGTGTAAGTAATTGTAATACAGGCTCGTTCATTCGTTTCATAAATTGCTGGCGAATCATTTTTAATGAGAATGAAACGGCAATTGTTCCTACGATAATAAATGTTGGGATGATTAATAAGTTTTGTGGTAGTACGGCAACAAATGATAAGAGAAATCCGCTCCAGTCCATTTGATTGACGAGAAAGCCAACTGTAAAACCAACGACTACCCCTTTTAAGAATAAGAGAATAAGAATAATTGGTAGACCGATGATGGAGATTCCCAGTATCCACATAAGTCCCACATATTTCAGATTATGAAGGAAGCTTTGTTTGAACATATCGCCTGAATTGGCATAAGTTCCTTCAGATACTTCTCCAAAAAAGCGGCTTAAGTAGAAAAAGAGATCTTCTTTTTGACTGAAATTTAAACTATTTACAACAATTGCTCCAAATATGACACCCATTAGGAATAGTACAGAAATAAATAAATATATGGATGAATGTTCCCGAAAATGGCTAGCTACAATTTTTTTATAGGGCTGTTGCTTTCTCATCTATCGTTCCTCCTATCAATCTTCTACTAGATTCTATGAGGAAAAATAGACTTCTATGACAACTTGCCAAAAGTATTTCTAGTAAATCGAAAATTTATAATTAAAAAATCAGCACGTAAAAAGGAATGTGTTTGCTTAGTATAGATTGCTAGAATAAAGTGTCTTCAAGTTCAAGAAAGGTAGAATGATTTAAAAAGAACAAAATGTTAAAATTTTCCACTATTGTATCGTTTTTTAAGTAAATAAGCGAGAAAATCATACGTAAAAAAGGATTGCGTATGCTTTTATATTAATTGGCAGCATGAAGTCATTCTCAATATCCATAAAAAGGGAATAGTGATTTCAAAAGTGATTAAATATGTGAAAGATTATCCACTTGTGTATTGTTTTTAAGTAAAAATGCGATAAATGCATTCGTAAAAAGGGAATGCGTATGCTTTTAGATAGATTGACAGTATGAAGCCATTCGCAAAATCCAAAAAACGGGAATAGTGAGTTCAAAAGAGATTGAATATGTAAAATTTATCCACTTGTGTATCGTTTTTAAATAGAAAAGTGATAAAAGCATTCGTAAAAAGGGAATGCGTATGCTTTTAGATAAATTGACAGTATGAAGCCATTCGCAAAATCCAAAAAACGGGAATAGTGATTTCAAAAGAGACAAAGAATGTAAAAACTATCCATTTGCGTATTGATTTTAATTAGAATGGCGATAAATGCATTCGTAAAAATGGAATGCGTATGCTTTTCTATAGATTCGCAGTATGAAGTCATTCGTAATATCCATAAAAATGTAAAACAGACGACTATTACGTTCCTTGAGAATACAAAATACCCTTATTCGCACGACGACAACAGCTATCGTCAAGTTGCTAATAAGGGTGCTAATTACATAACCATTTTGTGACTGTATTAAATACTATGCAGTAACAACGTTTCTACAAAATAACCGATAGACTCCCTTTTAGGAGTCAACTTTTCCATATTTTCCGCCTCCGCCTGATTTTAGACGAAGTTTTCCTTCTCTAGCTTGAATGATAATATCGACGATCTGGGCTTTGACGACACGTCTAAGTTCTTCTTCGGGAACCTCATGAAGGATGGCCATCTCTGTTTTAAAATAATCTCTAAGTTTTTGTAAGGTTTTCGGTCCTAACCCCGGAATAAATTCGAGCGGTACCTGGTGTACATATGGAGGTCGATTTGGATTTGATTTATCCGTGTTTTTTAACTCCCGAAGCCTATCAAACACCCCTTTGACAAACCCTTGATGACCGCAGCTAGGACACACCTCAGCTGTTACATCCTCAATTATGGTTAAACATTTATCACATGTTGTTTTATGGTATTTCCCTAATAAAGGATCTAACCCATAATTCGCAACAACTTCCCTTCCATCTTGTTGATGGAGCACAAGCCTTAGTTCTTCAAAAGTAGGCTCCTTCATTTTCATAATCTGATATTCTCTAGCAATCTTCGGTAACGAATGAGCATCTGAATTAGAAACAAAAGTGAATTGATGCAATTCTTTTATTTGGTCAGCCATATCTGTATTCGAGCTCAATCCGAGTTCGATTCCATCAATTAAATTCTCATCAAATACTTCAGTTAACGATTGTTTCACTCCTCGACCATACATACTTTTATAGGGTGTGAATACATGTGCAGGAATAAAAATTCCAGTTAACTCCTTAACCTTACTTTGCAGTTCTCTAGCTCCTACATATATTCTTTGCGAGCTTAAGGTTATGTTTTTCATTCGTTCAGATAGCCAAACCGAAAATTCTTTCATTTTTTCAATCGTTGGCATAAAAGCGAGAACATGGATAGGTCCTTTACAATTCTCATCATAGATTTCAAGCTCACTTCCCAAAATGAGGGTAACATTCTTAAAGCGCAGTCCGCCTTCCTCATAGGGATACACTTCTCCACTTTCGATTAATGTTTCGAGCTCCCCAATGACTTCTGGAACATGGCAATCAATTACACCTATCATATCCATTCCTTTGATTTCGGTGGATTCATGAAGGATATTTCCAATTGTAAGTGATTTAGCACCCGTAATTTTTACGGGTCTACCCGAATTCGTTCTCCCAATATGGATATGGAGATCTACATAATAATTGTTCATCTTTAGCTTATTCTCCTAATGCTTGTTGTAATTGTAGGTACTGCACTGCATAAGCTGTTTTAGCATCATAGATTTTCTTTTCACTTAAAAGCTCAAGGGCTTCTTCCAATGATACCTCAAGGACGTCGACAAATTCATCTTCATCCAAGCTTGCTGGATTTTCAATTTTCTTTAAGTCTTTCGCAATAAAAAGATGAACCAATTCATCTGCAAAACCCGGTGATGTATAAAATGAAATTAAAGGTGTCAATGTTTCACAATCATAACCCGTTTCTTCTTCTAATTCTCTTCTAGCAGTAATTTCAGGTGCTTCGCCTTTTTCAAGTTTTCCAGCAGGAATCTCAACAATCACCTTATCAAGTGCTTTTCGATACTGTTGTACCATCACAATTTTCTTTTCATCCGTTATTGCAAGAATTGCAACGGCTCCTGGATGTTTAATAAGCTCTCTTTTACTCGTATGTCCATTAGGCAACTCTACCTCTTCTATATGTAAATCAATAATCTTTCCTTCAAAAAGCACTTCCCTCTTTATTGTCTTTTCTACTAAGTGATCCATTTCGCCAGCTCCTTGTTCTACTAAATCATACTACTTCATACATTTTAGCATAGTTCTTTTCTTATTTTAAAAGTTCATAGGGGGTTGCTATGAAAATTGTGATTGGTGAAAATCGTGTAGCTTTAGTAGGAAAGTCTTGGGAAATTCGTGCAAAACTTAAGGAATATAGCCGTTCCTACCGAACTGTTCAAGAATGGATTAATCAAGGAAAAGGAAATAAAGAGAAAAAATAAGCCCACGATACGTCCCCTTCATATCATTTGTAGTTCTGAAATGAAAAGGATAAGATATGACTAGATGATAGAAGGAAACTAAATCTTGGAGGGGACAGTATGGAAAAAAGAAGAATTGGCACTTCCGATTTATATGTGAGTAAAATCGGGCTAGGCTGTATGTCTGTTGGAACAGAGGAAAAAAAAGCGCTACAACTGATTGAATCCGCATTAGATATGGGAATCAACTATTTAGATACAGCTGATTTATATGATCAAGGGCTTAATGAGGAATTTGTTGGAAAAGCCATAAAGCAGAAAAGACAAGAGATTATACTAGCCACTAAAGTGGGAAATCGATTTGAGGAGGGGAAAAAGGGATGGTCCTGGGACCCTTCAAAAAAATACATAAAATCTGCTGTTAAGGATAGCTTGCGACGCTTGCAAACTGATTATATTGATCTCTACCAGCTCCATGGAGGAACACTGGAAGATCCTATCGATGAGACCATTGAAGCATTCGAAGAATTAAAACAAGAAGGTGTCATACGTTATTATGGAATCTCCTCAATTCGTCCGAATGTAATACGAGAATTTGTTACAAAATCATCCATTGTAAGTGTAATGATGCAATATAGTATTCTAGACCGTCGCCCAGAAGAGCAGATACTTCCTTATCTAAATGATCATCAAATTAGTGTAGTAGCACGTGGTCCAGTTGCTAAAGGGATACTCACCAATCGTCCATTAGAAAATGCTAGTCAAAGTATGAAACAAAATGGATATCTTGATTATGCTTTTGAAGAGCTTGAAACTGTAATTTCGAGTTTAAAGTCCGACTTAGCAGTTGATCGTTCTTTAACCCAAGTTGCATTGCAATATTGTTTGTTTGACGAAACTGTTGCTTCAGTTGTTGCAGGTGCGAGCTCCCTTGAACAAATCAAAAATAATGTAGCAGCTGCAAATTCGACACCTCTTACAGCTGAACAGGTTCAGAAAATTAGAGACCTTACAAAAGCATCAATTTACGATCAACATAGATAAATGTATACCCCCACAGTTCCTGTGGGGGTATTATTATTTAAAATCTGACCATTTAAGGCTACTTTCTTCCAATAGTTCCTCAAATGATTTATTCTTTTCTCGTTGTCTACGTTCTTCTCTTTGTCTTTCAATCGCCTCTTCTTGTTTCTTTTGCTCTTCTTCCTTTAACTGCTGTTGAGTATTTTTTAGTTTCGAAACAATATCCTCATTTAGTAAATCTCCAAGACTTAGCTTTTCATCTTTTTGCTTTTTAACAGATGGCTTTTGTTTCTTTTTAGCCATATTATTCCCTCCATCCGTCAACCATTTCACAGCTATTATATCATAAAAAGGTGAATTACCGCTCGGTGGCTACTCGCCAATATTTCTATACTAATACGCGTTTAGGATAACGCTATCACTAACTAGAAGATCGGGCTCTGTAGAAGCCTTTATATCTTCAACCGAAAAACCTTTAGCCACCTCTACTAATTTTAACCCATTTTCTGTTACATCGAGTACGGCACGATCTGTAATAATCCGATTTACAACTCCTTTACCGGTTAAAGGAAGTGTACATTCTTTGAGGATTTTCGCGTCTCCTTTTTTATTTACATGATCCATTATCACAATGATTTTCTGAGCCCCGTGTACGAGATCCATTGCTCCGCCCATTCCCTTAATCATTTTGCCTGGGATCATCCAGTTTGCTAGGTCCCCTGTCTCTGAAACCTCCATTCCGCCAAGAATAGCAATATTAATATGCCCCCCGCGAATCATCGCAAATGATTCTGCACTGTCAAAATAAGCTGCACCAGGAATAGCGGTGACGGTTTCTTTTCCGGCATTGATTAAATCAGGGTCAACATTTTTTTCTGTTGGATATGGACCAATCCCAAGTAACCCATTCTCTGATTGGAGTACAACCTGTTTATTTGAAGAAATATAGTTTGCAACAAGGGTTGGCATGCCGATTCCAAGATTTACATAAAAGCCATCTTCAATTTCTTTTTCAGCCCTCTTCGCAATCTTTTCTCGAGTATTTGTCAAAGCCTACTCCCCCTTATTTAGATAATGTTAATCGTTCAATTCGCTTCTTTTGTTCACCAACAATGAGCCCTTGGACATAGATACTTGGTGTGTGAATCCTATTCGGGTCAAGTTCCCCTATCTCATAGAGCTCTTCGACCTCAGCGATTGTAACCTTACCGGCAGCGGCCATCATTGGGTTAAAATTTCGAGCTGTTTTGTTATAGATCAAATTCCCCATTTTATCTGCCTTTTCGGCACGGACCAGGCTGAAGTCTGCTATGAATGATTCTTCTAATACATATTCTTTTCCATTAAATATTCGGGTTTCTTTTCCCTCAGCAATAGGTGTTCCTACTCCTGCAGGTGTATAAAATGCAGGAATCCCCGCCCCACCAGCTCGTATCTTTTCAGCCAGTGTTCCCTGTGGGACAAGTTCAACCGCAAGTTCGCCTGATAATGCCTGTCGTTCGAATTCTTTGTTTTCACCAACATATGAACCTATCATTTTTGAAATCTGTTTGTTTTGTAAAAGCAGTCCAAGACCCCAATCATCAACACCGCAGTTATTTGAAATTACGGTTAAGTCCTTAACCTCAGACTTGGCCAATGCTAAAATTAAATTTTCTGGAATCCCACATAAGCCAAATCCACCAACCATTATCGTGGAACCGTCCTTGATTTGCTCTACAGCTTCCTGAAACGAGGAATATATTGGTTTCATTAGTACACCCCACTATTCAATATTTTCAACAATTGTTGCAACACCTTGACCGCCGCCAATACATAGGGTCGCTAATCCATAGCGCTCATTACGGCGCTTTAGTTCATGAATAAGAGTGACGAGAATTCTCGCACCACTAGCACCGATTGGATGTCCAAGGGCAATTGCTCCCCCATTTACATTTAAAATATCATGGTTAAAATGAAGTTCGCGGTCAACGGCAATTGACTGGGCAGCAAACGCTTCATTTGCCTCAATTAAATTCATATCACTAACGCTTAATCCAGACTTTTCCATCACTTTTTTCACTGCAGCAACTGGTCCAATCCCCATTATACTTGGGTCAACACCGACATTTCCGTTTGCTTTAATGGTGACTAATCCTTTAATACCGAGTTCCATCGCTTTCTTCTTACTCATGATAACGAATGCGGCTGCTCCGTCATTTATTCCTGATGCATTCCCAGCGGTTACAGTACCGTCCTTTTTAAATGCGGGACGTAAATTCCCTAATTTTTCAACAGTAGTACCTGCTTTAGGGTATTCATCTGTATCAAAGACAATGCTATCTTTTTTACGTTGTGGAATTTCTACAGGCACAATCTCTTCTTTAAATTTCCCTGACTCAATTGCCGCTACTGCTCTTTCCTGGCTCCTTGCTGAGAAACGATCCTGTTCTTCTCTTGTAATCTCATATTTATCACATAAATTTTCTGCCGTAATTCCCATATGATAATCATTAAACGCGCACCATAACCCATCGGAAATCATGCTATCAATCATTTTTTGGTCGCCCATTTTAAAGCCATTTCGTGCTCCCTTTAAAAGATAAGGAGCCTGACTCATATTCTCCATCCCGCCAGCCACTATCACATCCGCATCACCCGCTATGATTGCCTGTGTCGCTAAGTGCACAGCTTTTAATCCAGAACCACATACCTTGTTAATTGTCATTGCCGGTGTTTCCTGTAGTAACCCTGCTTTTATCGCAGCCTGCCTTGCTGGATTTTGTCCTACTCCAGCTTGCAGAACATTCCCCATAATGACTTCATCTACAAGCTTTAAATCAACACCTGCCTTTTCCAATGCTCCTTTAATCACGACAGCACCCAGATCTGGGGCTGAAACAGATTGCAAACTCCCTCCAAAACTACCAATCGCCGTTCTGACAGCGCTTACAATTACAACTTCATTATTCATATCAACATCTCCCTTTACTATTACGTTTTATGTATTCATTACCATATATATTTCTTGATTTTTTTCGAAATACCTCTTATTTTGTCTAATTTCCTATAATTCTTGCTTTCCACGAAATGCCTCTAATAGAATAAGAGTAAGAATAAGTTTTGCTGGAGGGTTGTATATGCAATTACCTGAGCAAGTCACGATTATTGAAGTAGGACCAAGAGATGGATTGCAAAACGAAAAAAGCTTAATACCAACTGAAGTAAAAATTGATTTTATTCACAAACTAAAACTTGCAGGCCTACAAGAAATGGAGCTTACCTCATTTGTCTCACCAAAATGGGTGCCACAAATGAAGGACGCAAAAGAAATTATTACATCATGCTTAGACAGTACTCGAAATATTGTTCTCGCGCCAAATCGCAAAGGTATTGAAAGACTTTACGATACAAAGTGTAAAGCCGTTGCTGTTTTTGTTGGTGTTAGTGAAAGCTTTAATAAGAAAAATATTAATAAAACAACAACTGAGAGTATGGAGGAACTAAAACCTGTTATTAAGGAATTAAAATCAAAAGGTTATTTTGTTCGTGCCTGTATCTCGACCGCCTTTTATTGTCCATATGAAGGAAAAGTGGATGAAGAAGCTGTTTTAAAGCTATGCTCTACATTTGTCCAATATGGTGTTGATGAATTAAGTGTTGCCGACACGATAGGAAAAGCAACTCCAAAAGATGTTTTTTCTCTTTTTTCAAAGCTAAAAAAAGAGCTATCAAATATACTAATGACTGCTCACTTCCATGATACGCGCGGGATGGCACTTGCAAATGTGATAGCTGCTCTCCAAGCAGGAGTTAATCGTTTTGACACATCAGCTGGTGGATTAGGTGGGTGCCCGTTTGCACCCGGGGCGACTGGCAATGTTGCCACTGAAGATGTTGTGTATATGCTTGAAGAGATGGGGATACAAACAGGCCTTGAACTTTCAAAACTTGTAGAGGCTGTTGATGTCATTAAACCCTATCTGACCCGTCCTATCGAAAGCAAGTATTACAGGTTACAGTCTGCTAACCAGGAATAATTTGTTTGAAAACTCCACAACCTATTGATGAAATTTCAGGAATGGAGTGTTTATGATTGGCAAAACGAGAAAAAGGTCGTTCTCAAAAAGGTAAACCGAATGCTGATACGACAAACAATACAATGGCTGCTGAGGAAATGGAAAAAGCCATTCACCCCAGAAACCGCCAAAATTCAGAGCAATAGCAAAATCCCCTGGTCTAGTTTAAATGCACTGACCAGGGTTTTTTTTAGATTTTAGGTACTATTTCTGCCTTTACCTTAGCTTTCGATCGTACTTCACTTCTTTCTTTACGAGATTCCGTTGACTTTGAAAATGAAAACAATCGGTAAACAGCAGGAATTAAAAACAATGTAATTAGAGTTGCAAATGAAAGTCCTGAGATTATGACGGTTGCCATTGGAGCCTGATAATTCCCAGAGGCTCCGGATTCAAGGGCAAGTGGAAGCATACCACCAACTGTTGTCAAGGTTGTCATAAAAATCGGTCGAATCCGATCATTGCCAGCTCCTATAAGAGCTTCTTGAATCGTATTGCCTTCCTTTCGCAGTTGATTTGTTCTATCGATGAGCAATATGGCATTATTCAAAACAATACCAATTAGCATAATAATCCCCATTCCTGAGATAAGGTTTAATTCCATTTTTGTTATAAACAATCCTAAAATCACACCAATGATTGTAATCGGAATAACGGACATGACAAGCAATGGGTGCCCAAAGTGGTTAAATTGAACGGCCATCACCAAATAAATGAGAAAGATGGAAATCGCAAATACAAAAATCATATCCGTCATTAATTCTTGCTGTTGCTCTAAATCACCACCAGCGGTAAGCGTATACCCAGTAGGTGTTTCAAAACTTTCAATTATTTTTTGAATATCCCGATTCACAGCCCCGAGATCACGGTTCTTAATATCTGCTGAAATCGTAACAAGTCTTTCCCCATCTGAATGAATAATCTCATTTGGTGTTTGAACACTTGTAAGCTTTATATATGAAGAAAGTGGTTCTTCCCCCCCATTAATAGACATTTTCATATCCAGTAAATCCGCTTTTGTAGCAGGTGTTTTTTCCCAGCTAAGAGTTAAAGGCATTGTTTCATCCTGGTTTTGCAACGTGCCGACCGGTATTTGAATAAAGGATTCTTCAATAAATTGTTTAATTTGTGAAGGAAATAAGCCTGCCTTCTCAATTTCTTTTTCTTTTACCACTATCATTTGCTCTTCAGAGGTTCTTTCAATTGAATTTGTAATTGCCGAAACCCCATCTACTTTCTGAAGCTCATCAATGAATTTGTTTGAAATTGTTTGAAGTTGCTCAAAACTATCACCTTTAATATTTATTTGAACAGGAAACCCTCCACCGCCTGCCATCGCACTTTGAACTCCCAAAATTGGATGATCTTCCTGCATATCTCGTAACGCCTCAAGAATATTTTCATTTACTTCCTTTTGCTCAACCTTTATTTGGTTTCCCTTTGTCATATTAATAATGGTGTATAGCATGGATCCATTATCCATTACATAATTCGTTTCTACGTCTTCCACTTTCTGCAGTCTTTGATTTATTTCACTAACTACACTTTGTTTTTCTTCCAAAGATAAACCTGGTTCCAAGTCTACAGCAAGCTCTGAATAACGGTTCAACATATCAGGCATAATTGTCATCGGTATTTTCGTTACAAGAAATAGGGAACCGATTAGCATCAAGAGAAACAGTGTGATTACTGCAAAGCTATTTCTTTTCTTTCTAATCACCCAAGACACAACGTTACGATAGCCCCTCATCATAATTGAGTCTTTTTTCAATTTTGTTGGTCTTCTAAGCTTTAAAAATGTTTCAGATAGAGACGGAATCAATGTAAATGATATCACTACAGAACTTATTAAGGTTATTGCCACTACAGCTGACAGCATAATGACAAACTCCCCCATCTCCCCACCGATTAAACCAATTGGCAGGAAAACCACGATGGTTGTCAGCATAGATGCAATTACCGCCGAGGCTACCTCCCTAGTCCCCTCAATAACCGCTTCGAACCTACCCAAGCCAAGTTCCTTCTTCTTATAAATAGCTTCTAGGATTACAATAGAGGAATCCACCATCATCCCTATTCCTAGTCCAAGTCCAAGTAGTGTAAGCATATTAAAGCTATAATCAAACAGCCACATCGCTGTAAAGGTTAAAAGCACAGAAGAAGGGATCGTTAAACCGATAATAAAGGTTGCCCTAATATTACGTAGGAAAAGTAATAAAATGACAATGGCAATGATTCCACCAATTAAAATATTATCCTTCACTCCATCTATTGAATCACTGACATAATCCGCTTGGGCCACAACTTCATTTAATTCAAAATCCTTAACAAGATTTTCGTTTTGAATTTTCTTTACTTCCGCACGTATTGCTTTGGCCATCTCGATTTGTGTGACATTGGAAACGCGTCCGATTTGTACAAGAAGGAAATCTTGAGAACCGTTTTTCCATACATACGAATTATTTTCGAGTGATTGAATTGTTATGTTTGCAACATCCTTTAGCTGAATAAAACCATTTTGGATTGGAATCGAAATATTTTCAATATCCTTAATATTTTCCACCTTAGAACTCCATCTTAGGGAAGGTGAATCCTTGTCATTTTGTAATTCTCCTAAAGTTGCTTCACTGTTAGACTGTTGAACTGCCGTGATTATCTGGTTTACATCAAGATGATGCTCATGTAATTTTCCACGGTCCATTTTAATTGCAACCTCTTGCTCTTCTATCCCAGTAAGTAAAACGTCTCTCACCTCAGGCAAGGCTTCTAATCTAGGCGCTAAAATGTCTTTTGCAAATGCAGACATTTCTTCCATGTTTCCACCCGAAACATCCATAAAAAATTCATAGCTTTGACTCCCGCCATACTGACCCGATGTAACATCGGTAATTCTGGGATACTCTGACCTAGCAGATGCAATGGCTGATTCTACCTCTTTATAGATTTCTTCGCCACGCCCTGCTTCAAAGCTTAGATTTAGAGTAGTCCTACCGATATTTGTTGTTGACTGGACACCCTCCACTCCTTCTATTGCTAAGATCTTTTGTTCAATGGGGTTTGTTATGGTTCTTTCCACTTCAATTGCCGCCATTTCACCTGCGTAAATTTCAACAAAGGCTCCATCTAGCTTTACGGGAGGCATTAGCTCTTTGTCTACTTTTAATAGTGAATAGCTGCCAACTACAGTTACTAGAAAAATCATTAATGAAATCAGAATTTTCCTTTGTACAATAAATTTCAATAGCTTCAAAGTCCATCTCCTCTTTCCTAATAGGTAAAATTTAGTATTTTTGTATAAATTAATCATATCGTCATAAGGAAAATGGCATAATGATCCGGAGATTTATCTTGATGTAAGACTTAAGACTTAGGAAAATTATGGAGAATCATTAGAAAAAGTATATAATAAAGAGAGCTTACATTTTAATCGGATTTTTTGAAGGAGCGTTTTTTCATGAAAAGAATGAAAAAAATAGTTATATTACTCGGTATTCTCATCGGCTACATGGCCACAATTGGAATGATTTTTACAAACATTGTGATGTTTATGAAGAAGAAAACTGATGACGAAATTCTTGAGCGTGAGACGAGGGAAGGCCGTTTAACTTTGGATGAAATCCAGTCTATTCAAAAGGAGGACATTACCATCCAATCAAAATTCGGATACCCGATTAAAGGCTGGTTTGTTAAAGGAACGGAAAAAAACAGATTTATTATTATCTCTCACGGTGTAACTCAAAACAAATTAAATTCAATAAAATACATGAAGCTTTTCTTGGAACGTGATTGGAATGTCCTTTTATACGATCATCGACGCCATGGAGAAACTGGTGGAAAAACAACGAGCTATGGTCACTATGAAAAATTCGATCTAGAATCGGTAGTTACTTGGGTTAAAAAAAAATATGGGGAAAATAGTACCATTGGTATTCACGGGGAATCTATGGGGGCTGTGACAACTCTCCTTTACGCTGGGATGATTGAGGATGGAGCAGATTTCTATATTGTGGACTGCCCGTTTTCCGACTTTGAAGCACAATTGAAGTATCTTTTAAAAGTTGATTATAAAATTCCAGCTCCACTTGTTCTTCCCTTTGCCAATATATTTTTAAAGCTACGGGATGGATATAGCATCAAAGATGTTTCCCCCGTGTCCGTAATACAAAATATTAAAAATCCGGTATTATTTATCCACAGTGCTAAAGATGATTATATTTTACCCGAAATGACAATGGAGCTTTATAAAATGAAAGAAGGACCCAAGCAAATGTTAATTGCCGAAAGAGGAAAGCATGCATACTCTTTTGCTGATAACAAAGAGGCCTATGAAAAAGTAATTGATGATTTTTTTGCCAACTATGTAAGGGACTGATGTTTTCAGTCCCCTAACCTAATATATCTGTTATTTCTTTCAAGTTCTCACCAATCCAGGTTAAGGCGAGTTCAATCGTATCAAATTCCTGAACCTCAAAGGTTACTTCATCCTGAAGCAGCCAAACATCCTTTTGATCATGATTCACTCCTGCAATCGACCAGTGCAAGAGACTATACGGGTGATTATCATGTAAAAAAGAGACCCATGTTTTTTCTTCTGCAATATTTCGTATCGTTTTAAGCTTGGAACTCATGTACACCACTCATTTCTACTAACCGTAAACGCGGATTCAGAATCTCATTTGGACTTTTTAACATAAAACAATTTGCTGCTTCAATAAAATCAATAGTCATATTCTCATCTAAGAATACCATTTTAGATTTTTCGACGAATAATGGTTGATAATTTGTTTCAAGAACTAGATCATCTTCGTCCCCAGTGTCTACTAGCCATAATGCGGTAACTCCGCTCATCACACAGCCACAGCCTTCTGTTTCATATTTTAATTTTAACCTTTTATCTTTATTATTTATTTGGGAGTTTAGTTTTTCAATGGCACGTTCTGAAAATGTTATATTCATTTCGTTCTCCTCTTTCTTTCAATTTATGACTATTCTAACATATCTTGTTTCCAACTACATATCATTACAATAACTCGACACTTCACCAACAATTTGAGTTTTGGTAAATGTTGAACTACTATCAATAGTAATACAATTAGATTAAGGAGGTATTCAAGAGATGTCAAAGGTTACGATTAAGGTAAATGATAATGGTTCATTAAGGATCACAGGTGACGTTGATTTAGTGGATAAGGAAGGAAATAAGTTCCCAACAAAACAAACCTTCTCATTATGCAGATGCGGTTTGTCTAAAAATAAACCTTTTTGTGACGGTTCGCATAAGGGGAATTTCGAATCTGTCGTACGCGCACCAAAAGAATAATCCTTATTAGACCGAGTGCACTATGCATTCGGTTTTTTCGTTTTTAACTATTCTAATTATGATACAATACGGGTAAAAGCCTATCATGGAGGACGAAACATGCCTGATTGGTCGTATCATACACTATTTAAACCTATTTTAACTCGAATTTCTCCCTATCAATCTCGTGAATTTATCCACAGAGGTATGAATCTGGTTGCCTCCATTCCAGGAGGACATCGGTTCATTCATTTTCTTGGCAGAGAGGAATCTTCTGAACTAGTAAAAAAAGATATACAAGGTGTGAGCTATCCAAATCCGATTGGCCTTTCTGGAAAACTCGACCCGCTATTAACTGGTTCTAGAGCTTTTTCAAATCTTGGATTTGGCTTGATTGAAATTGGTCCAGTAACGAAAGAGCCCACAACGGATCCTACTCTACCAATCGTCGATTGGCAAAAAGAACAAATTGATTTTCCATTTAATTATGAATCTATCGGAATTGAAAAAACAGTTCAAAAGCTAAAAAAGTGGAAACCAATACAACCCGTTTTAGCAAGATTGGATGGAACGGGTGAAGAACTACACTATTTAATAATGAGATTAGAGCCCTATGTTGCTGCGTTTGTCACTTCTTCACCGGAACTTATTTTTTCAACAGATCGCCCTGTTTATCTGTCTGTACCAGCTGATAAAATGAGAGACTTGGATTTCAATCATGTTCAGACCTATTTTTCTGGAATAGTAGTAGATGAATCACCGAAAATACCGTATGAAAAATATAGAAGTGAATTACTAGATTCAATTTATTTTTTAAGGCAACTTGGTTTCTCCTTACCTGTCATTACAGTTGGCGGCATCGATGAACCTGCCGATGCACTTGCACTCTTCGAAGCTGGTGCAGATCTAGTTCTGCTTTCAGAAGGCTATGTCTTCTCTGGACCTGGCCTGACAAAGCGAATTAATGAAGCTCTTACACACAATCTTCAGCCTAAGCCTCCCGTTCACCCAGCATGGATTTGGTATTGGCTATTTGGATTGTCTATTCTTATTGGTGGAATAATCGCTGTTATTTTCAGTTTGACAACCATTATTCTCCCTTATGACGAGCTGTTTCTTGGGATGCCAAGGGAAGAGATCCTCTTGTTTAATGATCGGATTCTTTATTTTATGGCACATGACCGGATGACACTCGCTGGGACGATGGTTTCTGGTGGTATCGTCTATATGGCATTGGCACGTTTTGGAATACGCAACCAAATTCTTTGGGCGAAGCAGGCCATCGATTTAGCAGCCATTCTGGGGTTTTTAGGCATTTTCCTTTTTATCGGATATGGCTATTTTGATTGGTTACATTTGATATTTTGGCTTATTTTACTTCCCATTTATCTAATAGGTTTTATGAAAACAAGATCCCTTAAAGGGACCCCAACATCGCTTAACACCCGTAATCACCGCGTTTGGAAACATGGTATAATAGGACAATTTGCCTTTGTCATTCTTGGTTTTTCATTCGTGTTAGGCGGTATCGTGATCTCTATTATTGGAATAACTCAGGTGTTTGTAGCAACTGACATTTTATATCTTTGTATGCCCCCCGAGATGCTTGATTTGTTTAATGATAAATTGATATCAGTAATTGCTCATGATCGTGCGGGGTTTGGGAGTGCACTCCTCAGTGTTGGATTGTTAGTCCTAACGATTTCCCTTTGGGGATTTCAGCAAGGGAATAAATGGGTTTGGTGGACCTTACTCATTGGTGGACTTCCTGCCTTTTTCGCGGGGATTTGGATACATTTTGCGATTGGATATACAACCTTTATCCATCTGCTTCCTGCTTATTTTGCTATTTGTTTGTTCTTCATTGGACTTATAATGACGTACCGATTTTTTCATATGGGGAAGGATATGTAAAAGGAGCCTCAGAGGCTCCTATCTATTTTTCTGAATTCCAGTCTTTTGCAATCATGCCATATACAACATGGTCTACATAGTGGTCATAAAGCCACTCACTTTGTCTTATTTTGCCTTCATTCACAAAGCCTAGTCTTTCCGGAATCGACCTACTTTTATGATTTTCAACCGCTGCACGGATCTCAACTCGATTTAGTTTTAAGTGGTCCAGTGCGTAACCTGTCAATGCTTTTGCTACCCTTGTCATTATTCCATTTCCTTGGTATTGCTGACCAAGCCAGTAGCCGATAGCGGCTATTTTATTGGTCCAGTCGATTTCGTTGAAGCTTGCTACCCCAACGATTTCATTTTTATAAACGATAACGGTATGTAGTCCTTTATTTTCTGCATAGCTTTTCCTACATGATTCGATATATGCTTTTGTGTCCTCTACCTTCGTTGTCATCTCAAGCCATGGCAGCCATTCTCGTAGGTAGGCTCTGGACTGATCTGTTAATTCAAAAATTCGCTCAGCATCACTTAACTCTGTCAATTTTAAAGATAATTCCTCGTCAATTTTGTATTCAAACATACCCCTGTCTCACCCTCCATTCTTGTATCCTATTATTCTTCTACTCCTTCTCAATAAATTCCTTCAATCTAGTGAAGAACATATGATTTACTTATTAGTTCCCGATTCCTATGATTAAACATTTCATTATGGGATGAAACCATTGCTGCTTCATTCGCGTTTGGTTCAATAATTTTTTTGCTTTGTTTACAGCGTTTGTTGTATCTTGAAATGGACCAGCAATCAAGTTTACTTTACCGTCATACTCCCCTGCTGCAAAATTGGTGGGTGGCTTTATTATTTGCTGATACAATCGTGCGCTATATTGTGAAACCAGAAGGTATTGCTGCTGGAATGATGACTGCTCTTATAGGAGCACCTTATTTTATTTATCTTTTGCTGAAGAAAGCGTGATTTTTAAATCACGCCTTTTTTATAAAATGGCTGTTTTCGCAAACTTTGTTGTTTTTTATAACGTTGACTTCCGCTTCAGGTGGACGCTTTCCGCGGGCGTAGCTTGAGCCTCCTCGTCGCTGCTGCTCCTGCGGGGTCTCAAGTCTCACGCTTTTCCCGCTGGAGTCGCCACCTTACGCTCCAATCAACTAAGTTTACAATTTTATATCAAAAAGCAACAATCTTATAGAAAAGAGCCTATAAAATTAACCGGAAAAACGCAAATCGACTAACATGTTTGCTGGGATATAGTGAACTTCCCCAAATTTATCGACGACATGCAGTTTATTTTGTAGAGCATCATAATGATGGATAGTACCGAGAAGGAGTTTGTGGTGTTTCGCTTCATAATGCGTAATCACTAGTTCTCTCCCCTCCTCCATTGCCTCACAAAGAATGCCATTCATCTCTTCAATTTGCTGTTCATCAAGTTCTGGCTTTTGCTCATACGTGTCTTCTTCCGTCCAATCTCTAAGTATTTTTACATGCTCCGGCAGCATCATTGCTGTCCATTTTATAGATCCACGATCCCGTATCATTGCTAATCACCTTCTTTCTTACGTCTAGCTCCAGCACCTAGCCCCTCGAGGTCGCTTCAAGCCCTCCTGCGGCAGCAACCTAAGGAATGCTACGTGAGCATAACCCTCGCAAAAAATAAGCTTTGCTTATTTTTGAGCCTCCTCGTCGGGGTTCGGAGCGCTTGTCGGACTTGCACAGGACAAGGAAGGCTTCGGTAGCATAATCATCGCACGAAGAAAATACTCAGTATTTTCGAGGATGTGCTGACATCAACGTTTGCCACAGGACATGACGGTTTTTAGTCGATGTTCCTCTTTCCGGTGCTTGCGCTTTTGGTTTCTATTCCGCCTTATGTCCACCGACAAGCTTACTGCGGTGTCTTGATGTTCCGGCATTTGTGTAGGATACTGCACGCAGGATTGCATCGGAACCGTATTTCCCACGAATACCATCCATCACATAGCCAAGCTTATGCTGCTTAACTCGGTTGAGATAAAACAAATCCAATTGCATTTGTGTGTCATCTTCAATATTAGAAAGTGCAATTGAAATTTTACGGACTGTCTTCTGTGCATAAAATTTCTCAAATAACTCAAGACATACGCGGTACATCTCCATTGTGATATTTGTCGGAGTATCAATGGTTTTGGAACGATAAAATCCTCCGCCAAACTCATCACGGCTATAATGAATACCGAGGCTAATCGTTCTTCCTGCTTTTTTATGTCTTCGAGCACGCCTCGCTACCTCTTCGCACATTTCAAGAATGACATGTTTGACTTCTTCCGGATCTGGATAATCACGCATGAGAATTTGGCTTTTCCCAAAACTGATCTGTCCCTGTATAATTGGTGCACCAATTTCTGATAAATCCACACCCCAAGCATGGTAATAGAGCTGATTTCCCATGACTCCGAATTTTTTCTCAAGTAGTTCAAGCGGATAATGGGCAAGCTGCCCAACCGTCGTAATCCCCATCCCATTCAAAGTTCGCTCAACTCTACTCCCAATCCCCCACATTTCTCTTAGCGGCGAGACTGTCCATAGCTTTTCTGGGATATCATCATAGGTCCATTCTGCAATCCCCTTCTTCTTCGCCTCTAAATCTAGGCAGAGCTTCGACATCAGCATGTTGGGGCCAATACCAATGGCACAAGCAAGCCCATATTCGGCCTCGATTTCCTGCTTGATTTTACGCGCAATCGTTGTTGCGTCTCCCCATAATTTTTCAGTCCCATCAACCTTGATAAAACTTTCATCTACGCTATACACATGGATTGCATTTTTAGGTACATACCGGTTAAAAAGTCTCGTAATTTCCGTTGAAATTCGTAAATACATGGCCATTTTTGGATTTACAATTTTAATTCGTGGATCCTTAGGGATTTCAAAAAGTCTTGATCCTGTTTTTATCCCAAATTCCTTCTTTAGCTTTGGTGAAGCCGCAAGCACAATACTTCCCTGGCGTTCCGTATCTCCAACAACCGCTAAATAACATTCGAGCGGATCAAGACCTAATAAAACGGCAGCACAGCTTGCATAGAAGCTTTTTATATCCACGCACAAAATCTTTTGAACGGGCAACTGGCTGTAATCCACCATTTAACATCATCTCCAAAAAGAATATATGTTCGTATTGTATTCTTAATAATAGGAGAATATACGTTCGATTTCAATGGAAATTTCAAGAAGAATCCCAACGGTGTTTAAATCGAATACAGAAGGAACATAAAAAAACCAACACGCTTAGAAAAGCGAATTGGTTTTTTATCTTATAGGGTCAATCGAAACGCTTTGACGATAATCCCATCATTTGCAGGCTCGAAATCATATTGTGGCAATCGCTCGAAGCCGTGCTTTGTATATAGCTGAATCGCATGTTTCATGAATTCACCGGTATGTAATCCGATATGCTGGTGTTTTTTTGCTTTGGAACGATTTATACATTCATTAATCAAAGCTGAAGCTACACCCTTTCCGCGAGCCTCAGGATTTACCGCTAGCATTCGAATTTCAGGATAATCCAACTTCTCCAGCTGACCTTCATATGCGTCTGTTTTAGCAGGAAACAAGACTACACTCCCAACAATTTTTTCATTAAGCTCACATACAATAAGCTCAGAACCGTGAAGGCGGTCAGCCTCAGACGAAATTGCCTGCTTAAGAGCTTGCCAATGAGGAGCTGGAATTGCCTTTGAATGCTCAAGATAAGCAGCAACTCGTTGCTCTCGAATGAAATCTAATTCATCCTGTTTAGCATCACGAATTTTCATGTTTGGCATTTCACCTACCTTTTTATTAAAAACTTTTCTTTTTTATTGCTCAATTCTTCACGGTTATGTTCGGAAAACCATACCGATTCGTCTGGTCCTTTAGGAAGAATATTGACTTCTCCTTTTGTAGGGTCAATGGTGATGGACAGGTGGTAATGACGCTTAATTGCATCAAAATCGGTTGTTTCACCGAAACCAGGTGTCTGGAACAAATCGCGGGCATAGCCCCATAGATTAGGAAACTCACGAATTAAATTACGGTTTGTACGAAAAGCTGAATAATAAGCAGCATCAAAGCGAACCAAAGTGGTGTATAAACGGACATCCGAATCCGTGATAAAATCCCCAAATAAGAAACGATGCTTGGACAAACGCTCCTCTAACTCATCTAATCTAGCAAATAATTGATCATAGGCTTGCTCATAAGCCTCCTGAGAATGGGCGAATCCACATTTGTACACGCCATTATTTACATCATGAAAAATGACATCGTTCAATGCATCGATTTCTTCACGCAATGCACTTGGAAATAAATCTGGAGCATTTTCCTTGTGGAAAGGAGACCAAACCGTTTCAAAATAGTTGGTAAGCTTAAAATAATCATTATTCACAGCCTGTTTGGTTTCAAGATCAACCATGACTGGTACAGTCGGTCTACCTGTATAATCAGGGTCCGCATTCTTATAGACCTCACTCACATACTGAACACTAAGAACAGGATCAACTCCATTGTCATCTAAGGAAAATTCCCAATCTACACGCTCAATTCTTGGTCTCATTGGACTTACTTTCCCTAAGCTAATCGCGTTTTCTAATCCAAGAATTTTACGCACAATCACAGAACGATGTGCCCATGGACATGCTACTGACCAAAGTAAGCGGTAGCGGCCAGACTCGACGGGTAATTCACCAAGCTGATTTCCAAAAGGTGTAATAAAGCGATTCGTTTGACGATTGAAAGAACCATCGGCGTTTATTTCTACTGGTTTTATTGATGTGTCATTATTCGATTCAACAGGAATCGCACAGCTAAATGTCTGTTCATTTTGTGACATGTAATCCTCTCCCCCAAGACATATATTAAAACATAGTAACTCAATGTGTTTAATGTAATTTACTCATTATCTAAATTATACGTCAAGGAATAAGATTCAATTAACTTTTAAGTGTGAAAGCAAAAAAATACCCCTAATAAAAGGAGTATGAATGATACTTATTTTTTAAAAAACGCTTTGCCGCCTACTTTTTCAACGAGTCGAGGAAACAAGGTATAAAATACACTTCCCGCATTCATCCAGCCTGGCAGATTAATTTCCCGTTTGGGAGTCAGCATGGCATTTACAATTTTAGAAGCGACGAAATCGGGATCAAGCATAAACCGATTTACACTTTTCGCATATGTACCAGACTCATCGGCAATGTCAAAAAAACGCGTCCGAATCGGACCTGGATTTACAGCTGTTACATGGATATTTGTACTTGAAAGCTCCATCCGAAGGCTATTCGTAAACCCAAGTACCGCATGTTTTGTAGCCGAATAAACACTTGATTTTGGTGTCGCAATTTTCCCGGCCTGTGATGCGATATTAATAATATGGCCTGAGCTTTGCTGGATCATTGTGGGTAAAACCATCTTTGTACATGAAATGAGTCCAAATACATTAACCTCAAACATTGCTTTCATCTGCTCTATTTGTGCATCCACAACATTGGCAAACACACCAAAGCCAGCATTATTAACAAGCACATCAATCGTATCTACATTGCGTAATATGTCCTCAAAGACATCTTTTACATTTTCTGTATCACGAACATCTAGCTTATAAAATAAGCAGTCGATATGGTATTTTTCTTTAATGTTTTGAGCTATTTTTTCTAACTGATCATAGCTCCGGGCTAAAAGGATTGGATATGCGCCTTGCTCTGCAACAAGGTAGGCAATTTTTTCGCCAATCCCGCTCGAAGCCCCAGTAATCACAATTTTCTTTCCTTTAAGTCTAGAATTCATTCTGCCTTTTTCACCTCAAAATTAATCAAATGTGCCTCGGCGTATTTGCGCCACATTTTTAGGCCCACAGGAAGTGGGTCATAAAGACGTTGCCACAGGATGTGGCGTTCATAGTCTTTGATCTTACGGATTGTATAATTTCATTTAAAAAATCGGGACACCCGCTGGAGGCTTAACTTTATTCAATCAGGATTAAGAACTACCTACTTATATAATATACTAATACAAGTATTTAACTAACCACATGTTGAGGAATCCTATTGAATAAAGTTAATTGGCGTGATATATATGTTGTCCGTTCACGACTTCTATCGTAATTTCACCAATTTCTTCAAGGTAGTCAAGCTGTCCAACTGTTTCAGATACCGTAAAGAGAGGTTGCTTTAAATATACTTTTGGGAATAACTTAGTACACACCTCAAAGGCAGTCATTGGCTTTTCCTTAATCATTTGTAGAACGTGATATGCACGTTCTTTTTGTGAGACAAATCTCTTTTGAATAAGCTCATGAGGATTCATAATATCAGCTCCATGCCCCGTTACAACCTTAGACATGTCAAGTGATAGAAGTTTCCGTAAAGAATTATTGTACTGGATTAATGGTCTCGGTCTAGCTGTTTCACCAAATTGTGGTGGTTCAAGCAAGGGATTTGGTGAGATTTTAGCTAAGAGAGTATCTCCTGCAATAAGCATTCCATCCTCTTCGCGGTACAAAACAATATGGCTTTGTGCGTGTCCTGGCGTTTCTAACACTTTAAAGCCTGTCATACCTTCGATGAGATCTCCTTCTTCTATCGTTTTTGTAAGAGATCTACAACAAGAATATGCAAGTTCTTCATCCATATCGATTAAGTTGATAAATGCGGGATCAAGACCTAATTGAAGGAATAACTCTTTATAAAACGGTTCATTCTCTACAAAGAATTGCTTATCCTGACTAATCCATGGCTGACTTTTGGGGTGACCAATAATCGGGATATCTTTATTAAAATAATCGAGAAGCCCTACATGGTCCGGGTGATGATGAGTAATCACAATTTGGTCAATATCTGATGGTGTATAGCCTAACTGAGCAAACTGCTCAATAAAAGATTGCCACGCTTCCTCCGTTTTTGCACCAGCATCTATTAATGTTAAAGCTTCTCCCTTCACAACATACACATTTACATCTCCGACAGCAAAAGGTGTTGGCAGGGTTATTTTAAAAACATCCTTGGTCGTTTTAAGTTTATTCATAGATAAGAAATCTCCTTTGTGCTATATCAATAAAATCGTTACATTTATCCAGTTTTAGTTTACCTTTTTCATCTGATTTTGTCATTATATTCGAATAACTTCTCTATTATGTAACCGAAATTAGGCTCGTTTTACAAAAAGAAGGTATTGACATCCAGATAAAATCAGTTCATAATGACCATTAATATAAATTTCGTAAAGCAATGATTAGGACTAGTAAATCATGTAATGGCAATAAGAGAATGAGATCCACCGGCTGAAAGATCTCATAGCCCACTTCTTGATTGAACCTACCTATGAGCTGTTAGGAAAACCTAACCGTCTCCCCCACGATACGGGT
Source organism: Ferdinandcohnia sp. SAFN-114 (assembly GCF_059415045.1). Taxonomy (NCBI): domain Bacteria; kingdom Bacillati; phylum Bacillota; class Bacilli; order Caryophanales; family Bacillaceae; genus Ferdinandcohnia; species Ferdinandcohnia sp. SAFN-114. The sequence continues at coordinate 28,945 of NZ_JBPFDQ010000045.1, forward strand.
TCGAGTGGAACATCGAAAAAATTAGTTTTTCAAGATGTTAAGTAAGGTGGTACCGCGGATAGCAGACCTATTCCGTCCTTTGACAAGGATGGAGTAGGTCTTTTTATTTGGCTTTATTCGTAAACTTTTTTATTGCTCTTAGATCAGAATATTATTATACATCCAGTGACTTCAGTGGATGGATGGTACGAGATCCTCGAAAATGCTTGCATTTTCTTCGTGCGATGTAGTTTCGAGGAAGCAATTCAACGTCCTGCGGGAATAGCGAGCCAAGCTAGTACCAGGAGCGGAAATCACCCTAGATCTATAAGCAGAAAAATAGCTTTTATTTTTCAATGCACGTTATTAATTACGGAGGGATAGTTATGGAAATGAGACAAAATATCGTGTTTGTTGGAGCCGGATCAATGGCTGAGGCAATGATTTCTGGAATGCTACAAAAGGAGCTCTTCTTACCCAATCAAATTTCTGTAATAAATCGCTCCAATTATGCACGATTAGAAGATCTAAACAAAGAATATGGTGTAACCATAAGTCAAAACAAACAAGAAACAATTGAAAATGCTGGAGTCATCCTCCTAGCGATAAAGCCTAAGGACGTTGCGGAAGCTGTTTTAGCAATTAAGGATCACGTCAATGAGAACCAACTCATCATCTCTGTCTTAGCGGGAGTATCGACTACAACCATCACCGACTTATTAAACAAAGAAGTTGCCGTAGTCCGCGCTATGCCAAATACATCTGCAACTATTGGAAAATCAGCTACTGCCTTATCTGTGGGAATGTACGCAAACGAAGACCATTTACTCATTGCACGACAATTATTTGAAACAATTGGGATTGTTACAACGGTCGCAGAAAAAGATCTTCATGCAGTCACGGGGCTTTCTGGAAGTGGTCCTGCATATGTATATTATTTAGTGGAAGCAATGGAAAAAGCAGCTGATGATATCGGTCTTGAAAAAGCAATTGCTAAGGAATTAATCCTTCAAACGATTATTGGTGCAGCAGAAATGCTAAAAAGTTCACCAAAGCCACCTGCCCTCTTACGAAAAGAAGTAACAAGTCCAGGCGGCACAACCGAAGCCGGTATAAAAGTATTGGAGCAATTTAACTACCAACAAGCAATGGTTTCTTGCATAAAGCGTGCTACCGCTCGCTCTGCAGAACTTGGTGAGGCTATGCTCCAATCTGTTTCGGAAAAGAACTAGATGTATGTTTCAACGTCAGTAGGATCTTACCAGCAAAGAAAAAGTCATTTACTTTTGGTAGGATTTTACTGACATTTTTGATATACTTTATTTAGAGTACCGAAATAAATCATGATGGGGAGATTCTATGAGTGCACCACTTATAAAAGAGACACCACCACAACTAAGTACGACTACAGAAAAAATTTGGACCCGCGATTTTACCCTAATCTGCATATCAAACTTCTTTATTTTTCTCGGCTTTCAGATGACTTTGCCGACAATCCCACTATTTGTAGAACATCTTGGAGGTAATGAACAGCTCATTGGATTAGTCGTTGGAATTTTTACCTTTTCCGCACTGTTAATCAGACCCTTTGCTGGCCATCAACTAGAAATAAGAGGACGACGCTTCGTATACTTACTTGGTCTTGCCATTTTCGTCCTATCTGTTGGCACCTATGGAATCATTTCAAGCTTACTCTTATTATTTTTATTTCGAATGGTTCAAGGGATTGGCTGGGGCTTTTCAACAACCGCTTCGGGAACCATCGCAACAGACTTAATTCCTGCCAAAAGACGTGGTGAAGGAATGGGCTATTTTGGTCTATTCGGAAATATCGCACTAGCTTTTGGTCCTTCGTTAGGCCTTACACTTGCTGGTACAATATCCTATACAAAACTCTTTTCCATTTGCGCCATTTTAGGTTTAGTCGCACTCATCCTATCATCTAGAATCCACTATAAAAAAACTGAACCAGTAAAAGAAAAACCTAAAAAATGGGACTTCTATGAAGAAACTGCGCTCCCTCCTTCGATTCTATTATTCTTTATAACTGTTTCATTTGGAGGAATTGCAGCCTTTTTACCTTTATATACTGTACAAAAGGGAATATCCGGGATTGAATGGTATTTTCTTTTATTTGCAGTTGCTCTAATGATTTCCCGAACCTTTGCTGGCCGCCTTTATGATCAGAAGGGACATCGTGCCGTGTTTGTACCAGGTGCTTTTTCAATTGTATTAGCTATGTTACTATTAGCCTGGTTACCTAGTAGTCTTGTCCTTTACATAGCGGCTTTTATGTACGGTTTAGGTTTCGGTGCATTGCAGCCTGCCTTACAAGCATGGGCTGTACAAACGGCTCCTGACAATCGAAAAGGGATGGCAAACGCAACCTTTTTTTCTTCTTTTGATTTAGGAGTGGGGATTGGTGCGATTGCTTTTGGTCAAATCGCCTATTTATTAGGATACCAATCCATTTACATCGCCTCTGCACTATCTGTGTTAATTTCCATTTTGCTTTATTTTACATGGATTGGAAAAAATAATACTACAACTTAAGGGGCAATAGTCCCCTTTTTCCTTTTTCATCTTAAATCCCTTATCGTTTCGAAAAAAATTGGATAAAATGAATCTTAGGGATGGAGGTTGACTTATGAGGAGAATTCTTCTATTTATATCTTTTTTATTTTTCCTATACGCCGGTTGGACAGTATTAGATAAACTAGCTGCAAAAACTGATAATCAATCAGTTTTAAATACTATTACAACTGAAATCGACAGAGTATCTGAATCTGAAGAACTTGCAAATATAAAGAACAAACTGAACGAAGGCATACAATATATCGAAACATTATGGCAAACCTTTGAAGAAAAGGCACCAGAAAATTCGATTATCGACAAAAATAAAGTGAAGAAACCAGAATTAGATACACCAAGTAAACAGGCCTTTTCAATTCACAATATCGAGCTTGGGGAAAGCAAACAGAAAGTAGAAGCAAAACTTGGGGATCCAAAACGAGTGTCTTTAAATGAATATGGAACGAACTGGTATACGTATCATGAAAACTATCAAAATTTTATGTTGGTGGCTTTTGACTCGGAGAATAAAGTTGTAGGTTTATACACAAATCAGGACCTCATCTCATCGACAAAAGGAATCAAGTATGGAACACAAAAACAGGAAGCACTTAATCTACTGGGGGAACCAATGACGCGAATTCAAAAAGGATTTGTGTACTATGAATTTCAACAGGACCGGGACTATGATGTCTTCCACATAGATAACACCTATGTCACCCTTTTTTATGATAAACATCAGAATAACACGGTGACCTCGATTCAAATTGTTTCAAAAGCTCTAGAGCAAAAAAGAGCCGATTTTTACACAGATGCAAGTGATCAGTTGAAAGAAGGGTTCGAATATCAATTATTTGACCTAACAAATGCATCTAGAGTAAATCATGGACTAGGCGTTCTATCTTGGGATGATCATGTGAAGGAAACGGCTCGAAAGCATAGCTTAGATATGGCGAAAAATGATTATTTTAGCCATACTAATTTACAAGGACAGTCTCCGTTTGATCGAATGATTGAGGATGAAATTTTATTTACCATTGCTGGTGAAAATCTCGCTTATGGACAATTTAGCAGTATTTTTGCCCATGAAGGTTTAATGAACTCAATGGGACATCGAGAAAATATTTTAAAAAAGGAATATAAATATTTAGGTGTGGGAGTCGCCTTTAATACGGAGTCTCACCCCTATTACACTGAAAACTTTTACACAAAATAAGGCATTTCACCTATATCCCTCTCAATTTTTGGTTATCCTACCAAAGAGGTGATTTTGTGAAACTGATACGTTTTTTACTTTTTTTAGGCCTTCTTAGTGGCTTTCACAGTGTAACTCTTGCCGGGCAAAACGATGTTGAATATGGCCCTTTTACAATTATTCAAAAAGAGTATGTTGATTTAGACGGTGATGGTAAGAAGGACATCATTGAGCTTTACGCACGAAAAAATCAATATAACCTTGCGAACGAATGGTCTTTAAAAATCAATGGGGACCAATTAGGAACCTATCATAATAAACAGGATTTATATCAGCTGGCTGAAATGCAGTTTGCAGATGTCATTCAAAACGGGAAACAGGATATTCTCCTCTATTTTCGTTCAATCGGAAGTGGCGGTATCACTGGTCTAACTGTCCTAAGCTATACAGGTGAAAAAGTGGAGGAAATCTATACTGACCCTAATTCTTCAGGATGGTTTGATGAAGCAAAAAAGCGTTATTCAATGAAATACACTGGCGATTATCAGATTGAATTTATAGATAAGCAAAATAGCCTGGAAGCAATCATTCCATTATCAGAAGAGCGCTACCGTGATTTTCCTGATAAAAAAGAACTGCGTGATCGACTTCAAGAAATGGAGACATGGGTAGATCCAGCTTCGGGATATCGTTTCGATAAATTAACCAAAATGAAGCCGCAAGAAATTGTTGCCATCCAGGCTGTTTCCGGAATTGCCCACTATGACATAATCGCTTATCTCGAAACAAGATATATATTTAATAAGCAAAATCAAAAATACATGCCAACGAAAGTGGCACTCATAAGTAAAGAAACAGGAAAGAAATTAGCTGAAGCCCCTGTTAAATAAAGAAAGGCATCGACGAGATAAAGTCGATGCTTATTTTTTTAATATGCATAACTAAAATGATATAATATTTAGTATTACGAAATACATAGGAGGCTTAAATCACATGGAATCAGGATTATTCTCACCCTATACAATTAAAAATGTTACCTTAAAAAATAGAATTGTTATGTCACCGATGTGTATGTATTCCAGTCACAATGAGGATGGGATGCTTCAGGATTGGCATTATACCCATTATGTTAGCCGTGCTGTTGGTCAGGTAGGGCTCATCATGGTAGAGGCAACCGCAGTAACCCCGCAAGGAAGAATCTCGCCACAGGATTTAGGTATTTGGAGCGACGATCATGTGCCAGGATTAAAAAAGCTAGTTGAAATGATTAAAGCATATGGCTCAAAAACATCCATTCAAATTGCCCATGCCGGACGAAAAGCAACAGTAACAGGAGATATTGTTGCTCCTTCTGCCATTAGATTTAATGAAAGCTACAAAACACCAAAGGAATTATCGATAAATGAAATAAAAGAAACAATCGCTGCATTCAAGGATGGAGCAAGACGCGCAAAAGAAGCTGGCTTTGATATTATTGAGATCCATGGGGCACACGGCTATTTGATAAATGAATTTTTATCTCCACTTTCAAATAAACGTGAAGATGAATATGGCGGGAGTCCCGAAAATCGCTATCGCTTCCTAGAAGAGGTAATCGAAGCTGTTCAAGAGGTATGGGATGGTCCACTATTTGTTCGTGTATCAGCAAATGATTATGCGGAAGGTGGTTTGACTCCTACCGATTATGTACAATATGCAAAACGCATGAAAGACCAAGGTGTGGATCTAATCGATGTCAGCTCTGGTGCTGTTGTTCCAGCAAAAATTGATGCATATCCAGGCTACCAGGTTGGTTATGCAGATAAAATTCGCAATGAAGCCAATATCCCTACTGGCGCAGTTGGTTTGATCACCAAAGCTGTTCAAGCTGAAGAGATATTAAAAAATAATCGGGCTAATTTAATATTTATTGCTCGAGAATTATTACGCGACCCTTATTGGCCAAGAACGGCTGCAAAAGAGCTTGGTGTTTCAATTGATAGTCCAAAACAATACGAACGCGGATGGTAATAATAATTAACAAAAAAATCGACAAGTGCCTTTGCCTTGTCGATTTGTTATATCATGAGAAGTTCCCGGATATCTTCTTCTGTCAATGCCGTTTTTTCCTCAGAATCAATAAGATCCGTAATAAGGTCACGCTTTTTCTCCTGTAATTCATTCATCTTTTCTTCGATTGTGCCGCGTGCAAAAAGCTTAATTACTTGGACTACCTTTTTCTGACCGATTCGGTGGGCACGGTCAGCAGCCTGTTCCTCGACAGCTGGATTCCACCAAAGGTCATATAAAATGACGGTATCCGCTCCTGTCAGATTCAGACCCGTTCCTCCTGCTTTTAAAGAAATTAAAAAGAGTTCTCGTTCTCCAACATTAAAACGTTGACATAATTCCACTCGTTCCTCTGTAGGTGTTTGTCCATCAAGATAGAAATAAGTATACCCCCTACTAGATAATTCCCTACCAATCAGTCCAAGCATTTTCGTAAATTGTGAGAAAATCAAAACTCTCCTTCCAGAAAGTTTGGATTCCTCGATAATTTGTAAAAGTTGCTCAAATTTTGCAGAACTCCCCTTATAACCATCCACAAATAAAGCAGGATGACAACAAATCTGTCTTAGTCTGGTGATTCCAGCAAGGATTCGTATCCGATTCTTTCGTATAGTATCTTTATCAAGATGCTTTAATGTATCATGACGAAGCTTCGCTAAATAGGCAGCGTAAAGCTTCTTTTGTTCTGGTAAAAGTTCAGATGATTCAAGGATTTCAATTTTCTCCGGTAGCTCTGCAAGGACGTCTTCTTTCACACGACGAAGTAAAAATGGGCGAACCTTTCTTGCGATATCTTTCCTTGATAGATGACTATATTCCTTTAACCCCTTAAAAAGCTGTGGAAAAACAACATAGTAAATGGACCAAAGCTCTTCAATTGAATTTTCAACCGGTGTTCCAGTTAATCCAAAACGATGATCTGCTTTTAGTTTTTTAACAGCTCTTGCAGTTTGGGTAACTGGATTTTTAAAGGCTTGAGCCTCATCGAAGAAAACGGTATGGAAGTTAATAGACTCATACCATTTAATATCACGTCTCAATAACGGATAGGATGTGATAAGAACATCCATGTCCTCACATTCTTTTTGTAGAGCTCTTCGCTCATCCTTTTTGCCATCAATTACAATTGCTTGAAGTTCAGGAGCAAATTTCAAGATTTCATGGAGCCAATTGTATGTTAACGATGATGGGCAGACAATGAGAACGGGCTTCTTATTTTCCCGAATCTTTTGAAGCTCAGAAACAATAAAAGCAATACTCTGTACTGTTTTACCCAGTCCCATATCATCCGCAAGTACACCACCAAATCCATAACTTGCGAGAGTTTTCAACCATTTAAAGCCTTGCTTTTGATAATCTCGTAAAATGGTATCTAAATGATGAGGGACTTCTATACTCAAATGACTAGGATTTCGAATGGAATCAAGAAAATGGCGGAATGATTCCTCTGCTGTATAGATTTCATCGTCATCGAACGAATCCAAAAGAGGTAAGGCTTCCATCATTGGCATGTTTAAAGTTGCTTCAAAATCATCGTCCTGAATTGGAACAGCCTTTAAAAATCGCTGAATTTCCTCCATCTCCCTCGTTTCAAGTGAGAGCAATGAACCATTTTTCAAGCGGTAATATTTACGTTTTTCCTCAAGGGCACCTAAAATTTCACGAATTTCTTGGTCTGCAATGCCCTTCATCTCAAATTTAAACTCAAGCCAATTTGTACGTTCTTTTTTTATTTTCACCCTTATTTTCGGATGTTCAGTTTTAGGTAAAATGCGATTTCGAATAGCTGTCGTAGCAAAAATCTGACAGTGAGGTTGCAACTTTGGAACGATATGATACAAAAACTCATATTCAAGTTCCTCATTATGCATGTAATACCCACCCTCCGTCTTCGAAAGACCGCTATCATCCATAATTCTTAAAATCTCATCCTCTTTTTCTATATCCCTAATTACCATAGGTCCTGTTGGGATATCACGATTCTCAAGAGGTTGGATGATGGTATTTTCATAGTGAAACTCAAGCCCTGCCAGCAGTTTGTTTCGAAGTCGATCCAAGTAAAGCTTAGCAACAAGTGGAGTTTTCAAAAATTCTTTGGAAATGGCTTGAGACATATGAACGACACCAATTTTTTTCAAGCTGGGTACGATTGTTTTTAGAAAAAATTGAGTTTGTTCCTTTGGAATTGGAATATGATTAGCACCTGGATTTACGAGCATGTTCTTTAAATCAAATAAGCGCTCACAATCTTGTTCAGAAATTTGATAGAGCCGTCCTTCACTTAACACTATATGATAGGATTTTAAAATAATCATTCTGTTAAATCCTTGGATGGTTAATTGATAGTCACTTTCTTGCCCTTCTTCAAATGAAAAATGCAGTGGTGGTGGTCCCTCTTCGATTTGAAGGCCTTCATATGTATTATCTTTGTTTTCCATATAAACAGACGGGCACTTAGATAATAAAGGTACGAGAACTTTCCAGGAAGATGGCGGAATTAACAATATTTCACGAGTTTCCAGATCATCTAACGAGTTTACTTCAAAATAAACTTTTTCATCCTCAGTAACTTTAATCAATTGGTGAAGTAGAGTATCTACTTCATATAAAAAACAATGGAGATTTGGATCATATGAAAATTGTTCAGATATCAAACTAGTCTTTCCTTGTTTGATATTCTCAAGAAAAATACGAATATCATGTACCCCTACCTGTTCAATTCCTATTTCCAATCCAATTAAGACTTGCTCATTCGAAACCTTAACGGGCTTACATATGAATCTAACGTTGAGTACTTCTCTTTTTTCAAAGTGAAGCTGATGGCCACTAGATCGTAACGGCCGATTTGTAAATAATGTCATGAAATCATTAGTCAATTTTTCGTTAGTAGAAGTTTGAATTTCACCGAAAGCTAATGGTTCTTGATTTTGCTGTTCATTTATCGCAATCAAAACGGCAGCAATATGCTGACATTCCTTGTCGAAATTAGCAAGGGATGGACAACTGCATGTAGTCACTACTTTTCCTTGTCTATTTTTTTCAATTGTTACGTGAAAGTCCTCTGCTCCTTTAACAATGGCCTTGCATTTATTTGATCCATATTCAGTTAATAGAACCTTGTTTGTTCGATAAAAAGCGTCCCCTCTTTTAAAGGAGACGGTTCCACACATTTCCTTTATCAATTTTTGATTGATTTTGATATCCATGGATTCCGACTCCTTTCTATCCTAGGTTTACTTTTGATTTAGGCCTTGTCCTTTAACAAAATCCTTCATATACATCCGCTTTGGATTTTCAAGCATGTTTGCCATCTGCCCTGTCCATGTATCTGAGCGTTTCCCATTTGTACGTGCTTGATAATAGGCTGAGATAGTTTGGTTGTAGGTACGCAGCTCTTGTTTAAATAAGTCTTCATCCTGGTTATATTCACCTTCATGATAAATATGCTCGAAAGGAAGACGTGGTTTTTTATCAGGCATTTGGGCTGGATAGCCCACCGCAATTCCGAAAAGAGGTATCACAAATTTAGGGATATGTAGGAGTTTGCAAACCTCGTCTAGATTGTTACGCAGTCCACCAATATAGCAAGCACCCAATCCCATTGATTCTGCTGCAAGTACTGCATTTTGAGCAGCCAATGCAGCATCTATTGTAGCGACCATAAATTTCTCTGTACTCTCCAATGAAGTCGATAAGTCCTTTTCCTCCATTTGGCTTATAACCTGGTGACGATGTAGATCTCCACAAAACACAAAGAAATGACCATTCTCGGCAACATAAGCCTGGTTACCAACGATTTCCGCGAGCTTCTTCTTTTTATCTGGATCTTTCACGCCAATTATGGAATAGGCTTGGATAAAACTAGATGTTGAAGCTGCTTGGGCACATTCAACAATCGTACGAATTTGTTCATCTGATAATACTTTTTCTTCAAATTTACGAATCGAACGGTGATTCATAATTGTTTCAATAACGGTATTCATGGTTATATACCTCCAATCTAGTTGTCCTTATTTTTTGTTTGGTTTGATTTTACATCGTATCTTAAGAAATCTGCTGCCATATAAGTCGGCTCAAACACTTGCTGAGCTTCCTCAAGAAGCTTCTGACAATCATCACCTTGATATCTAGAGCTTATATGTGTAAGTATTAATTGTTTGACCTCCGCTTGTTTGGCAACATCCGCCGCCTGAGTTGTGGTAGAGTGAAAATAATCATGAGCTAAATCAGCTTCATTTGAACTAAATGTTGCTTCATGAATAAGTATATCTGCACCCTTTGCAAGTTCAATACTTTCCTTAACATAACGGGTATCACCTAAAATAGTCACTATACGTCCCTTCTTAGGTGGACCAATATATTCCTCTCCATTAATCTGACGTCCATCCTCTAGGATAACTGTTTGTCCTTCTTTAATTTTTTGATAAATAGGCCCAGGTTTAATTCCTTCTTTTGATAGCTTATCCACAAGCAATGTTCCTGGGAGGTCTTTTTCTACAATTCGATACCCATAAGATTGAATCCCATGCTCTAATGTTTTTGCAGTAACACAAAATTGTTCGTCCTCAAAGACTACGCCTTCTTCAATTTCAACGATTTCAAGTGGATATCGAATATGTGTGGTACTTACCTTTATAGAAGTTTCAATAAATTCGTTTATTCCCTTAGGGCCATAAATAGTTAATAAGGACTCTCCTCCTTGAAAGGAGCGACTTCCTAATAACCCCGGCAAACCAAAAATATGGTCACCATGCAAATGAGTGATAAAAATTTTTTCTATTTTCCCTGGTTTTATAGATGTATGTAGGATTTGATGCTGTGTTGCTTCCCCACAATCAAACAACCAGGTGGCCCTACGTTCATCCAGCAATTGTAAAGCAATTGAAGTGACATTCCGCTCTTTTGCGGGTACCCCTGCACCTGTTCCTAAAAATACGACTTCCACTCAGAAATCCTCCAAATAATTTTAAAATTTTTATGATAGTCTTCGTTTATATTCCATTAACTACTATATCATATTCTCCCATTCGTTCTCTAGATAAGCCACTTCAACGACTACTTACAATCGTTTTCGAATATCCAGCCCTGGTTAAGGCATACTTTTAAAAGGAGTTTGAAAAATTCATACGAATTAGTTGATTTACTAAACAAAAAAGTATACATTAAATAAATATCACTAAAGCTTTAAGAAGTGGGGGATTTATATGACAAATACAGCACCAAAATCAATCGTGGTTATTTTTGGAGCAACAGGTGATTTGGCAAATCGAAAGCTTTACCCTTCTATATATAACCTTTATACGAAAGGAAAACTCTCTGACAATTTCGCGGTTATCGGGGTAGCAAGACGCCCATTAGAGAATGAAGAATTCCAACAAAACGTAAGAAATTCTGTATCGGGAAGATTTGAGGAAAATCGTGAGGATATCGAGAAGTTCTCAAAACACTTTTACTACCTTCCGTTTAATGTGAATGATCGTGCTTCTTATAAGGAATTAAAGAACCTAGCTGAAAAACTAGATTCAACTTACAAAACAGAAGGTAATAGGATCTTTTATTTAGCAATGGCTCCAGAGTTTTTTGGGACAATCGCAGTCAACATTAAAGCTGAAGAATTAACGGATACAGAAGGTTATACAAGACTTGTAATTGAAAAACCTTTTGGACATAACCTGCCATCTGCAAAGCAATTGAATGAGAAGCTTCGTCATGCTTTCTCAGAGGATGAAATTTACCGAATCGACCATTATTTAGGAAAAGAAATGGTCCAAAATATTGAAGTCATCCGCTTTGCAAATGCAATTTTCGAACCACTTTGGAATAATCGATACATATCAAATATCCAAGTCACATCAAGTGAAGTACTTGGAGTAGAAGATCGCGGCGGCTATTATGAAAAATCAGGCGCTCTCCGAGATATGGTACAAAACCATATGCTTCAAATGGTTGCATTATTAGCGATGGAACCGCCAATTAAATTAAATACCGATGAGATTCGTAGTGAAAAAATAAAAGTATTGCGTGCCCTTCGCCCATTAGAAGAAGAGGATGTAAAAAAATACTTCGTTAGAGGGCAATACGATGCTGGTACGTTAAATGGCAAACAGGTTCCTGGTTACCGAGAAGAGGAAAAAGTAGACCCAGCATCAAATACTGCTACATTTGTTGCCGGTAAACTTCTAATCGACAATTTTAGATGGGCAGGCGTTCCTTTCTATATCCGTACCGGTAAGAGAATGAAGAAAAAATCAACAAAAATTGTAGTTCAATTCAAAGACATTCCGATGGATTTATATTATAAAGAGGAAAATGAGCAACAAAATCCTAACCTGCTTGTCATTAATATCCAGCCTGATGAAGGTATTACACTTTATTTAAATGCAAAAAGACCAGGTCAAAACACAATGACATTACCTGTTAAGCTTGATTATTGCAATAACTGCATTGATGGTATAAACACACCTGAAGCTTATGAAAAGCTAATTTATGACTGTATGATGGGTGATACAACAAACTTTGCTCACTGGGATGAAGTGGCCCTTTCATGGCGCTACGTCGACTCAATTTCAAAGGTTTGGGAAAACCAAATTGCAACTGAATTCCCAAATTATCCATCTGGTTCTAATGGTCCTAAGGCGTCTGATGAACTATTGGCAGAAGATGGATTCCACTGGTGGCCAGTTGAAGACTAAAATGAAAAAAGAGACCCGACTCTATGAGTCGGGTCTCTACTATTTAATCACTCAAGAAGTCTTTCTCAAAACTCGTTCCATGTTCATTATCTCGTGGTTTCTTATCTTTAGGCAGTTTAACCCCTTTTGATAAAATCTCATTCCCGTATTTCCCTTTTAATTCATCAATCACTTTCAGTAAGGGTTCTTTTTTCGCTTCCTTCTCATAAGAAAAAAGATCAAGTTGTTTAAATGCCACTTGTTTCTCAACAAGTTCCTGGGCTGTGACACCTAATAATCGAATGGGTTCCCCGTTCCAATGTTTTGTCCACAAGCGCTTGGCTGCTTTATAAATCTCTTCATCCTGATCAATTGGATTATCTAGTTTCCTACTTCTTGTTACCGTTTTTCGATCAGAATATCGAATCATTAACTGGACATTATTGGATAGCATATCCTTCCTTCTAATACGTGCTCCAACAGAATTCGATAGTCTTTTGATAACACCGAGAAGCTCTTCCTCATCTGTTGAATCATATGGTAATGTTGTCGAATTACCGATGCTTTTGAACTCTGAGATTGCATCAGGGTCAACAAGTCGGTTATCAATTCCGTTTGCTCTTTGCTTAATCCGCTCCCCATTAATTCCTAATAACTGCTTTAATTGAATATCATTGCCCTTAGCAAGGTCTCCAATTGTATGAATATTGATTGACGCTAATTTTTCTGCAGTTTTCGAACCAACTCCATGCATTTCTCCAACTGGCATGGGCCAGAGAATAATTGGAACATCCCGCTTCCGCAATACAGTGATTCCTAATGGTTTTTTCATATCGGATGCCATTTTCGCTAGAAATTTATTTGGTGCAATTCCAATGCTACAAGGAAGTAGAAGCGTTTTTTGTAAAGTTTCTTGAATGGAAGACGCAATTTCAATCGGCGAACCCTTTTCATAACAGCCCGTTATATCCATATAGCCTTCGTCAATTGAAACTGGTTCAACTAAATCCGTGTATGTGCGCAGGATATCGAACATGGCCAATGAAGCTCTACGGTAGCGTTCAAAGTTTGGTTTACGAACGATAAGGTTTGGACATTTTCGTTTTGCCTCCCATAGTGGCATCGTTGTTTTCACTCCAAAAGCACGAGCCTCATAGCTACAGGTGACAATAATGCCTTTACGCTCTTCGACATTCCCTGCAATCGCTAAAGGCTTCCCCTGTAAAGAAGGATCATAGGCAACCTCGACTGATGCATAGAAGCTATTCATGTCCACATGTAAAATAACCTTCCCATTTTTCGGATACATTTCTTTCATGATTTGCACTTCCTACTAATAATCCATAAATATAGTTTATCATAGAAAAAGCCACCTATTCTATTGGTGACTTTGAATGTGATCCTCAATCATATCAAATCCTTCAAGACTATCAAACAGATTATCCGCATCGAGTAAAGTAATCAATCGATTCTCAAGGGACGCAACTCCTGTTATGTACGGGGAAAGCTGGTAGGTTAAACTTATTTGTTTCAATTCAGTTTTGGGGATATTCATTATTTCTATCGCATCGTCAACAAGCAATCCTACTGATAATGAATCTGTTTGGGTAACGATAATCTTCGTTTTATCTGTATGGGTTGTTGGTATATTAAATAAAATAATTCCTGCATCAACAATCGGAATGAGTTGATCCCGAATCGTTAACATACCTAGCAAAAATGTTGGCATTTGCGGAATAGCGTTTAACTTTTGAGCTCTTTCTATCGAAATGACTTTTAAAACAGGAATGCCAAATTCCTCATTCCCTGATGAAAATACAACGACTTTTTGATCTACCATCAAACACTCACCTCTACCTAATGCGCCTTGGCCTATTTGCGTCCGATTTATCGGGCCCACAGGAAGTGGGTCATAAAGACGTTGCCACAGGATGTGACGTTCTTAGTCTTTGCTCTTTCAGATCGAAAAGCTTCCTCTGAAAAAATCGTGGCATCCGCCGGAGGCTTTGACTTTAGTCAGCCGGAGGGTTGTACCCTGGCTGAATATGTTAACAACAATCTATGTTCTATATCTATCATACTTTACCTATTATCGAAAGGAAATAAAAAAGTGAAACTCCTCAACCAAGAGAGAATTCCACTTTTTTAGTACGTTATTTTGCAACTTCTTCAACAATCGCAACGATAAGTTCTGCAGTTTTGACTAGTTCTTCTACTGGCATTTTTTCATTTGTTGTGTGAATTTCTTCATATCCTACAGCAAGATTAACAGTAGGGATGCCATGTCCTGCGATAACATTGGCATCACTGCCTCCACCGCTTTTTTGGAGCGCGCTTTGACGACCAATTTTTGCTACAGCTCGTTTTGCAACCTCGACAACATGGTCCCCATCTGCAAATTTGAATCCTGGATACATAACCGTAATTTCAACCTCAGCTCTACCACCCATATCGGCTGCAACAGATTCAAAAGCTGCTTTCATTTTCTGAACTTGTGCTTCCATCTTTTCTGTCACTAAAGAACGTGCCTCAGCTAAAATTTCAACATGGTCACAAACAATATTTGTTTGTGTGCCCCCTTCAAAACGCCCAATATTAGCAGTCGTTTCTTCATCGATTCGTCCTAGAGGCATTTTGGCAATGGCTTTTGCTGCCATTGTAATTGCAGAAACACCTTTTTCAGGTGCGACACCTGCATGAGCTGTTTTTCCGATGATTGTTGCTCTTACCTTAGCTTGTGTAGGTGCAGCAACAACAATATCTCCAACTTTTCCGTCACTATCAAGTGCATATCCGTATTTGGCAGTAATCATCGAGCGGTCTAATGCTTTAGCGCCGACAAGACCAGATTCCTCACCTACAGTAATAATAAATTCGATTGTACCGTGCGGAATTTGATTTTCTTTTAGAACACGGATTGCTTCAAACATAGCAGCAAGACCTGCTTTATCATCTGCGCCTAAAATCGTTGTTCCGTCAGAAACAATATAACCATCCTTGATAGAAGGTTTAATTCCTTTACCAGGGACAACTGTATCCATATGAGAAGTAAAGTAAATCGGATCCACATCATTTTTTGTGGCTTCAAGAGTACATATTAAATTCCCTGCACCATGTCCTGTTTGGCTAGTGGTATCATCCTCTACAACGTGTACACCTAACGCAGTGAATTTATCTTTTAGAACCTTCGCAATTTCTGTTTCGAATTTTGTTTCTGAGTCTACTTGTACGAGCTCTAAAAACTCATTAACAAGTCTGTCCTGATTAATCATACTATGTACCTCCAAGATGAATAGGTTAATGAATAAGTTAATAATTTTAGCCTATCATATTATCTCCAAAAATCAAATTGTTGAATTATAACGGAATATTCCCATGCTTCTTATTAGGGCGAGTTTCTTTTTTGTTTCGTAGCATTTCTAAGGCTTGGATGATTTTAATTCTTGTTTCTCGAGGATCGATGACGTCGTCCACCATCCCTTGGCTTGCTGCTACATATGGATTGGCAAATTTTTCGCGATACTCTTCGATCTTTTGCGCACGTGTCTGTTCAGGATTATCACTATCGTTGATTTCACGTGCAAAAATAAGTAAGTATCCGCCCGTAGAACGGGCGGTTTTGATTTCGCCCTATAAGGGCACTTTACCAACGAAGCCCCTAAAGG
>NZ_JBPFDQ010000046.1:0-1273 GCF_059415045.1 Ferdinandcohnia sp. SAFN-114
TTCGTCGCTGATAACATTGTGGCCAAATGGAATTGATTTGACTCTTTTTCTTTTTACACAATTATATGGACTTAATCGTTGGCAGGCGATTTGTTGTTCGAATTCCTCTACATAAGTGCGATGAACGGATTGGCGGTTGATTTCTCGTTCAAATTCCTCTTCATAAACGTAATGAACGGGATTGGCGGTCGATTTATTGCCCGAATTCCTCTTCATAAGCGTAATGAACGGGATTGGCGGTCAATTTATTGCCCGTTTTCCTCTTCATAAGCGTAATGAACGGGATTGGCAGTTGATTTCTTCCTCGTTTTCCTCTTCATAAGCGTAATGAACGGGATTGGCGGTCGATTTATTGCCCGAATTCCTCTTCATAAGCGTAATGAACGGGATTGGCGGTTGATTTCTTGCGCGTTTTCCTCTTCATAAGTGCGATGAACGGGATTGGCGGTTGATTTCTTGCTCGTTTTCCTCTTCATAAGTGCGATGAACGGGATTGGCGGTTGATATCTCTCTCGAATTCCTCTTCATAAGCGTAATGAACGGGATTGGCGGTTGATTTCTTGCTCGTTTTCCTCTTCATAAGTGCGATGAACGGGATTGGCGGTTGATATCTCTCTCGAAGTCCTCTTCATAAGCCCGATGAACGGGTTTGGCGGTTGATTTCTTGCTCGTTTTCCTCATCATAAGTGCGATGAACGGGATTGGCGGTCAATTTATTGCCCGAATTCCTCTTCATAAGCGTAATGAACGGGATTGGCGGTCAATTTATTGCCGGAATTCCTCTTCATAAGCGTAATGAACGGGATTGGCGGTCGATTTATTGCTCGTTTTCCTCTTCATAAGTGCGATGAACGGGATTGGCGGTTGATTTCTTGCTCTTTTACCTCTTCATAAGTGCGATGAACGGGATTGGCGGTTGATATCTCTCTCGAATTCCTCTTCATAAGCGTAATGAACGGGATTGGCGGTTGATTTCTTGCTCGTTTTCCTCTTCATAAGTGCGATGAACGGGATTGGCGGTTGATATCTCTCTCGAAGTCCTCTTCATAAGCCCGATGAACGGGTTTGGCGGTTGATTTCTTGCTCGTTTTCCTCTTCATAAGTGCGATGAACGGGATTGGCGGTTGAAATCTCTCTCGAAGTTCTCTTCATAAGCCCGATGAACGGGATTGGCGGTCGATTTCTCGCTCGAATTTCTCTTCATAAGTGCGATGAACGGGATTGGCGGTTGAAATCTCTCTCGAAGTTCTCTTCATAAGCCCGATGAACGGGA
>NZ_JBPFDQ010000046.1:1373-44037 GCF_059415045.1 Ferdinandcohnia sp. SAFN-114
TTGGCGGTCGATTTCTCGCTCGAATTTCTCTTCATAAGTGCAATGAAAGGGGTTATAAGTGGATTCCTTATTCAGACTCCTCTTCATAAGCCAATAGATAGATCCGACTGATTTGAAAAACAAGGGATTAGACCATCATGCTGGCCTAACCCCAATTTTCTAGATTATCGGTTCAATAAGCTTCCTACATAACGTAGCAGTTCATTCGCAGATGTTGAATTATAACCGTGCTCGTCAATTAATCTTGCCACAACCTCATTAACCTTCTTCAGCTGTTGCTCATCAGGTGTTTTTGTAGAAGTAGTGATTTTTACGACGTCTTTTAGGTCCGCAAATAATTTCTTTTGAATTGCCTCTCGAAGACGTTCATGTGAATTATAATCAAATCTTCTTCCTTTACGGGCATATGCAGAGATACGAATAAGGATTTCCTCTCTAAATGCCTTCTTTGCATTTTCAGAGATTCCAATCTGCTCCTCAATTGAACGCATTAGCTTTTCATCTGGATTCATTTCTTCTCCGGTTAACGGGTCGCGAAGTTTGTTTTTATTACAGTATGCTTCAACATTATCTAGATAGTTATCCATTAATGTCTTCGCAGACTCTTCATACGAATAAACAAACGCCTTTTGGACCTCTTTCTTCGCAATTTCGTCATACTCACGTCTCGCAATTGAGATGAAGTTCAAATAGCGTTCACGATCTTCGTTCGAAATGGATGGATGATGTTCAAGGCCATCCTTTAAGGAACGCAATACATCCAATGCATTAATTGATGGGTTTTCTTTTCGGATAATCGTGGATGATATCCGGTTAATTACATAACGCGGGTCAATACCACTCATACCCTCATCTTGATATTCTTTACGAAGCTCCTCCACATCAATTGCATTGAAACCTTCTACACTTTCACCATCATACAATCTCATCTTTTTAATAATATCAATATCGCCTTTTTTAGGGGCTTTTAATCTAGTTAATATCGTAAACATGGCTGCCACTCTAAAGGTATGTGGTGCAATATGAACATCGCGCACATCACTTTCCTTTATCATCTTTGCATAGATACGCTCTTCCTCAGAAACACGTAAATTATAAGGAACTGGCATAACAATGATACGTGAATGTAACGCTTCATTTTTCTTATTCGAAATAAAGGAACGATACTCTGTTTCGTTCGTATGTGCGACGATCAGCTCATCTGCTGAAATTAACGCAAATCTTCCCGCTTTAAAATTTCCCTCTTGTGTTAAAGATAGTAAGTGCCAGAGGAACTTTTCATCACATTTTAGCATCTCTTGGAATTCCATCATTCCACGGTTCGCTTTGTTTAATTCACCATCGAATCGATAGGCACGTGGATCTGATTCTGAACCAAACTCAGCAATTGTTGAAAAATCAATACTTCCAGTTAAATCAGCAATATCCTGAGATTTAGGATCTGAAGGACTGAAGGTTCCAATCCCTACACGCTTATCCTCGGACAAGAATATTCGTTCAACTCTAACATCCTCAATTCTGCCTCCATACTCTTCCTGCAATCTCATCATGTTTAGTGGAGATAAATTACCTTCAATTCGAACCCCGTACTCATCGAAGAAATCCTCTCTTAAATGATGAGGAATAAGGTGCAGTGGGTCTTCATGCATTGGGCAGCCTTTGATTGCATAAACCGCGCCTCTTTCAGTATGTGAATATGTCTCTAAACCTCTTTTTAACATTGAAACTAATGTGGATTTACCACCACTAACAGGTCCCATCAATAACAAAATTCGCTTACGAACATCAAGTCGTTTTGCTGCTGGATGAAAATATTCTTCGACTAATCGCTCTAGTGCTTCTTCTAAACCAAATAGTTGGTGGTCGAAGAACTTATATTTGCGCTTTCCATTTTCTTCTTCAATCCCTGCATCTTTAATCATATTATATACTCTGGAATGAGCAGACTGAGCAACCCATGGCTTTTCCTTTAAAATTTCCAAATAATCAGCGAAGGTTCCTTCCCACTTCAAACGTTGTTCCTCTTCACGAAATTGTTCTATCTTTTTTAAGATATCCATTAATTAGGGGCCTCCTCCATCTTTGTTGTCTCTTGCACGGTTTAATAAAATGTATGCGAGGATGTCCTTTAACATGCTTTAATCTTACAAAATTCAACATGTCCTATTCTGAATTATAAGAAAAATCCCCTTGATATTCTTGATTGGACAAAATGAAAATAATTTAGAAAAAATATGGGGATACAATGTAAAAGGAGTTTATACAGTATATGTGCCTATTTTTATAAGGTTCGAAAATGTTTACAATTTGTCCATAGATAACATTCACACAAAATTGAAATTAGGTTATAATACACCTAGGTATCTTTTTTGAAGTTTATTTTTTGAGCTTCATACATAAAGGAGGAAAAACACATGAAATTATTGTTAATTTTAGGTGTTATTGTTACATTTTTAGCAGCTATTTTTACAGGTGGCTATGAAGATAAGCCAAGCATAAACAAAAAATAATAAAAAAATGACCTCTGCCAATGGGTAGAGGTCGTTTTTGTGTTAAGTTAGTCCAGGATAATTTTGTTGTCTTAAAGCTTCGTATACTAGAACTGCTGCGGTATTAGATAAATTTAAAGAGCGGACATTTTCTGTCATTGGCAGTCGTATATCCCGTTCCATATTTTTTTCGATGAGCTCCTTTGGTAGCCCAGTTGTTTCTTTACCAAATACCAAGAAATGGTCCTTTTGTATGTCACTATAATCAAAGGATGAATATTCTTTCTGTCCGAACTTTGTAATAAAATAAAATTCTCCATCCTGGTATTTATCAAAAAGCTCCTCTAAAGAATCATAATAATGAATCTTTACAAACTCCCAATAATCTAAACCAGCACGCTTAAGCATTTTGTCCTCAGTTGAAAATCCCATGGGGCGAATTAAATGTAAAGTCGTCCCTGTTGCTGCACATGTACGCGCGATGTTCCCTGTATTTGCAGGAATCTCTGGTTGGTATAATACGACGTGTAGTCCCACTTTCTTTCACCTCAATCGTTATTATACCAAAAAGAGAAAATTAGTTATTTATGATATGAAAAAACTTATATTTAATATTCGGTGTATAGGCAGTTGAATCGTAATAGGACCAATACCTCATCCTACTGTTTTGTGATTGTGCATTAACAAGTGGATTACCTGTAATATCCTTCGCCACAACGATTGTATTGTGATTAAAACGCCCATCTCCTTCAAAGTCATAGCAAATGATATCACCCAATAAAAGCTCTCTAGGCGAGGAAACTTCTTTTGCTTGAAGACCTTTTTGTGATCCACTTAAATACAATCTCAAGGCATTGGCAACAGTCCAGCTATAACTCCAATTATTATTTTGCATCCACCAACCTTTATTACGATTCGGATATCCATACATCGGTGCGCCCCCAGCACGGAGACATTGCGAAATAAAATTTGTACAATTATCTTCGAACTTTTTGTATTTGGGGTTGTAGTCATTCCACCACCGCTCCGCGTATTGAACCGCAGCAAGTCGGTTATATTTAAAATCCAGATTGCGTTCTTCTTGGGTTTCACGATCCATTACTTCATGATGGGTGTCTATTTCTTTTGGAACCTCTTCATCACTAATTAATTTATTTAATGTAAATACAGCCTTTCTTTCTTCACAGTGCTCTTCAATGTAGAGATTTTTATTCTGACGAATTAAATATTGGGAATGAACAATATAATTGAGATGGACCTTTCCATCCACTTCATTTTTACTGATGATTTGGCCGTTTGTATTGCATTTAACGATTTCTGCAGAACGTTTATCTAAAAGCTCTTTTTTCCTCTGAATAAACTCAAGATCCTTTACTGGTAAACTAACAGAAGGAACACTTCTTCGATTCCCAACTAGTAATTGTGCCTTAGCCTCAATTACTTTTGCTAAAGTCGACTTCAACTTCCGACACCACCTTCAGGTTGTGATATTACACCATATGTAGTAATTCGGGAAAATATTTTATTGTTTGTGAACTAGACTTGAGTTTAGGATTTGTATTTTTAATATTAGCGTTTTTAAAGGTAGGGAGTGTTTAAGTATTTCATCATCAATCTTTTTTGGTAGACCTTATACTTTTTTCCATATTCATAGGAACTCTGACTAGGGCTGCACCCGCTTCTTCTTTCGGAATCAACCCTCTTTTCGGACTCAGACTTTAGGGTTACTCGCCTCTCCTGTCAGAATCAACCCTACATTCGGACTCTGACTTTGGGGTTACTCGCCTCTCCTATCAGAATCTGCTCCTCTTTCGGACACTGACTTTTTTTCTCTAACCTTCTATCAAAATTACCTCATCATTCGGACAACTATCAGTACCATAAAGGTCTTAGTGTTCAAATCATGCATAATCCAAAAAAATTGCGCCACTAATACAAAAAAGGATGCGTCATCGCATCCTTTTAGTTGATTAACATATTCAAACCCTTTTCAATTTCTTGCAGAACTTGCTCGTCCTTTTCTTTCAGACTTGCTTCTTTTAAAATTTCAATTGCACTTTCGTCGCCTATCTTGCCTAAAGCCCATGCAGCAGTACCACGCAGTACTGGTCTTGGATCATCCTTTAGGACTTTTGTTAATTCAGGAATCGCACTAGTATCCTTAAAGTGGCTAAGTGCAATTATCGCATTTCGTTGGATTGGTTTTTTCCCTCTCCAAGACCCCGACAGTGATCCGAATGTTTCCTTAAAATCACGATTACTAATTGATAAAATCGGTTTTAGTAATGGCTTAACAACCTCGGGCTCCGGTTTCATTTCCTCGTGAAAATGAAAATCAATTCCTTTATTTTTCGGGCAAGCTGTCTGACAGGAATCACAGCCATACAGTCGATTTCCAATTTTGGTACGAAACTCGTCCGGTAAAAAGTCTTTTGTTTGCGTTAAGAAGCTAACACATTTTTGTGCATTGATTTGTCCCCCCTGCACCAAAGCACCGGTTGGACAAGCATCAAGACATGCTCGACATGAACCACATTGATCCTCAATTGGCGAATCAGGTACGAAAGGGATATTCGTAACCATTTCCCCTAAATATACATACGATCCGAATTCTGGTGTAATAATGGCACAGTTTTTTCCACTCCAACCGATACCTGCTCTTTCAGCTACTGCACGATCCGATAATTCACCTGTATCAACCATTGATTGAAGTTTAGCATCAGGTAACTTTTCTATGATAAACGCCTCAAGCTTTTGTAGCCTGTCCCGTAATATATGGTGGTAATCCTCTCCCCAGGAAGCACGTGCAAACAAACCTCGACGTTCATTTCGTGTGCTCCTTGGTGCATCCTTTAGCTTTGATGGATAAGCAAGTGCTATTGCAATAATAGACTTCGCACCAGGTAAAAGGAACTCTGGATTTGTTCTTTTTTCAATATCTTTTGGTTCAAATCCCGATTGATAGCCTAATTCCTGTTGCCTTAATAATCTAGATTTTAATTCTTCAAATGGCGAAGCACTCGCAAAGCCAATTTTATCAATTCCAATCGTTTTACTATAATCAATGATTTTTTGTTGAAGTTGTATAGTGTCCAAGTCTTGGAACCTCCCTTCTTAGGACTTGTAAGCCGTTCTATTTATTTAATTACTAGGATTTATGGTACACTATTTACAATAATTTTTGGAGGGATAAATGATGGAAATTAAGATTTCGCCACATTTAAAGGAACTTGTTCCTAATTTTAAAGTAGGAATTATACAATACAATCATATCGAAGTTGGCGATTCTCCACAAATGATTCGTGGCAGACTACAGACCTTTCAAGAATCGCTCTTTTTTGATTTAGAAGACAAGCATGTTACAGATTTTCAAGGAATCGCTGAGTGGAGAGATATTTTTAAACAAGTTGGTACAGATCCCAATCGATATCGTCCGTCTGTTGAGGCAATCTATCGTCGGATACAAAAGCAAAACTATTTGAACTCAATACACTCCGCTGCAGACTTAAACAATTTCTTTTCGATGCAGTATGAAATACCAATAGGGATTTATGATACAAATAAAATTAACGGTAATATTGAAATTCGTGTGGGACAACTAGGTGATGAGTATTTAGGAATTAATGGTAGAAACATTTCGATGGAGGATAAAATTTTATCCAGTGATGAGACGGGAGCCTTTGGAAGCCCTTTTGTCGATTCCGAAAGAACCGCTGTAACTACTGAAACCAAACATGCCATTCAAATTGTGTATTTGAAGCCATCTTTACAAAATCAAAGCTGTGAAAAACTACTGACTTCTCTTGGTGCGATGTTCACACAAGTACATGGTGGCTCGGCTAAATCCTTTTTAGTTCTGTAAAATCTTTATAAAATAAAAAAACGCAACACCTCGTTTATCTAAGAAACGAAACACTGCGTTATATATGTATTGGAGCGGGTGATGAGAATCGAACTCACGACATCAGCTTGGAAGGCTGAGGTTTTACCATTAAACTACACCCGCATATAAAATCTGTATGAAGTTCATTAATTAATTATGTGATTATTATAACAAGTTTGTAAATGAAGTGCAATAGGTTTTGTAACTTTTTGTCGAAGTTTTTTTATCGGCTGACTACTTGATTTATTATACATACCTCATCATTATTTTGAAATAGTAATATTAAAAATATATTCACGTTACTTACATCATTAATACAAAACATCATAAAATTAACCTTTATCAATATAATAATCATTCTAAGGGACTGCCTGATTTCTTCATGGCAGCCCTTTCTCTTTTCATAAATTTGTTTTGACTTTATAGATTATTAGGAGTAGATTCATATATATATTCAAATAATCAGATATTCTATTATTCAGAAGGAAGGATAAAAATGCTACATAGGTGGGCTTTTTCAGGGAGATTTAAAGGGTATTCGGTTCATTCTTTTCAAAAGGATCTTATTTCTGGCGTCGTTGTTGGGATTATAGCAATTCCTCTTGGAATGGCATTCGCGATTGCTTCAGGCGTCAAACCAGAATATGGGATTTACACGACCATCATCGCGGGTATTCTTATTTCACTCTTTGGAGGCTCCAAATACCAAATCGGTGGACCGACTGGTGCTTTTATTCCGATTCTATTTGGGATTGTTGCAACTTATGGATTTGAAAATTTATTAATTGCTGGTTTTATGGCGGGTGTTCTTCTATTCTTAATGGGTCTTTTTAAACTTGGGTCTTTAATCAAATTTATTCCACGACCTGTTACCATTGGATTTACATCAGGAATTGCAATTATTATTTTTGTTGGGCAGGTACCAAATTTTCTTGGTCTTGATAAGATTGAGAAACATGAACTATTTATAGATAATATGAGAGAGATTATATTTCATATTCGAGAGATTAATATTTATAGCATTCTAACGGCTACGATTTGTTTAGTTGTACTGCTGTTAACTCCAAAGTTCTTTCCGAAAGTACCCGGTTCATTAATCGCTTTGCTTATTTCTACTGGTATCGCGACTATTTTTTACCCAACTCAAGTTGCTACGATTGGGTCAACATTTGGGGATATTCCTAGCAAACTACCAAGCTTTCAATTTCCTGAGATCACATTTGAACGAATTAAACAGTTGATTCAACCGGCATTTGTGATTGCAATGTTAGGAGCAATTGAATCTCTTCTTTCTGCTGTTGTTGCAGACGGTATGACAAATAGTAAACATAATAGTAACCGTGAATTAGTTGGACAGGGAATTGCTAATATGGTTACCCCTTTATTTGGTGGGATTCCAGCAACTGGTGCCATTGCAAGAACGGCAACCAACATTAAAACAGGCGCTGTTTCACCTTTTTCTGGTGTTATACATGGTGTCGTTGTTTTGCTTGTCTTACTTTTATTTGCACCGTATGCTTCAAAAATTCCTTTAGCAAGTATGGCCCCAATTATTATGCTAGTTGCTTGGAACATGAGTGAGCGCCGTGTTTTTTATCATGTGTTACAAACAAAAACGGAAGATTCTCTTGTACTTGTTGTCACCTTTCTACTCACCGTCTTTATGAATCTAACTGTTGCGGTGGAGGTAGGACTCATTTTAGCAGTTGTACTTTTTACTAAGCGAATGAGTGATATAATAGTAACGGAAAAAGCTTTACCAAACCCAGAATCTAAACATGAAAAAGTAGATAGTCGTGTTGTGACTGATTCTCATGATTGTCCGCAAATAAGTATTTATAATGTGGAAGGTCCTCTGTTTTTCGGGGCTGCTCAGGCTTTTGAACAACAGATTATGAATTCAATCAATTACAAACCAAAGGTTCTTCTCCTACGTTTAAGTAGGGTACCTTTCATGGATACAACAGGAGAAGGGCGATTAGCTAGTATTGTTCAGGACTTTTCAAAGCAAGGTATTGTTTTAATCTCAGGGATCAAACCACAACCAAAAAGCGTTCTTCATAAAACCGGGTTATATGAGGTAATCGGTGAGGAAAACTTTTTTGAACATACAGGTGATGCCATTGATTATGCCCTTACCCAGATTAACAACAATAAATGTTTGGGTTGCAGACACTTTGCTTTTAAAGAATGTCAGGCTCTCTCCGGAGTCCATGAGAAAGTAGTGAAAAACAGAGGTATTTCTATGAGTTAATGTAGAAAGTGAGGTAAGGTAGTGAATTTAGAAATGCAACAATTCAAGGCTGACTTTTTTAAAGCACTCGCACATCCATTAAGGATTCGTATCCTAGAACTTCTTGCTGAGGGGGATAAAAACGTGAATGAAATTCAAACCCTTATTGGAAGTGAAGGGTCAGCCGTGTCCCAGCAATTAACTGTACTCCGTGCTAAAAATATTGTCTATGGAACGAAAGACGGTAATCGTGTTATATACTCACTAAGAGACCCAATGATTGTCGAACTTCTCTCGGTGGCAAAACAAATTTTTAATAATCATCTTGTAAATACCATTTCCCTACTTGATAAAATCGGGGAAAATGAAAACTAATAGAAAACGGCTAAAATGATTGAAACCATTTTAGCCGTTTTATTCGTTTACTTTACTAGTGGGAAGCCGAATCCTGAAGCAATGTCATCACCATTTCCGGCAGTGATATCGTTACTTTTTGGACGTTTTTGCATCTTTTGTTCTTCATTGCAGGTTGGTCATACTTTGAACTAACCATTAATCTGGTAAAAACTCCTCACCAAAATTATTGATGATAAATCTTCTTTCTTCAGCTTCATTCATTAACCCATACGCCTTTCCTATCGTTCCGTTTTGGTAGTTCCAAAAATAATTGTGGTCATCATCAGCTCTGCTGAAATCACCACTTTTCCAGCGTTTAGCAATTTCTAAGAGATCTTCTTTTCTAGAAAAATCGCTTTTGGAAATGATATCATAAATCTCATGGATGGTATCGGGAATCATCGGTGTTGCACCCCATTTATCTTCGGCTTTCACCTTTTGATGGGTCATATGATGCATCACTTTGATAACTTCATGTTCATCTGGTGTTTGGCTTAACTTTAAATCATATGTAATGCCACCAATTTTCTTAGTCTGCTCTTTAAAATCATTCGCATTACTGGATTCCTGCTTCGATGAAGAGACTACTTTTTGATTATCAGCACTGTCGAACACATTAAAAACACTGAACATCAAACCTACTGAAACCGCTATTAAAAGCACAAAACCTATTATCCAATATTTCATCATTTCCCCCTCTAAAAAGCACCATATTCTTACTTTTAAGTATTATGTATCCATTTCTCATATTAGCATAAAATAAATGGTTAAATAGCGTTATTTGCTTAAGTGACGAATCTTAAGGATAAAGTTAGGTAAAAATACCTACAAACAAGTCGGAGGTTTATTTTATTGAGTTTGGGATTATGGGCCTATCTAGTATTATTTCTTTTAGGATTAGCGATTTTAACAATTGTATATTGGAAAGTTAGGTCGGGTCGTCTTTTTATTCTTTATTTTACCGTCACTGGTACCACTCTTTTATTTGATTACTTCGTCTATCTTTGGGGAAAAGCTTATGTTTATAAATTAGGTGTGTTAGACAATGAATTAGATTCACATTTAGGTGCAATGGTTAATGGCCTTGTGCTCCCTGCGTTTGCAGCTTTATTTGTCGTTTTGAGGTGTAGGTGGTATTGGAGCATTCCGTTAGCTTTATTTTTCACCTTAATTGAACTCATTTTTACTAGATGGGGAATTTTTGAAACTAATTGGTGGAGCCCCTGGTATACTGTTGTTGGTTTAGTTATTTATTTTCCTATTGCAAGACTGTGGTGGGTACATTTAAAAAAGAAATGGATTCACTTTGGATCGTTACTTTTATCATTTTATGGTATATTTATACCCCTACATTATCTGCTCCATGCAGTTATTGGCATAAGAACCTACCATATTGAATGGCTGGAGCAAATACATCGAGGTAGTTCTGCCATAACAACGGTAACGGGTCTTATTTTTGCTTTTTTACTTGCTTATTTAAGTGTAGTTAATGCAAGGAATGGCTGGTATCTTATTATGATTGTTTCATATATTGCTTACGATATAGTGTTGAAAACGACCGGTGTTTTCAAGGCTAAACATACGATTCTAGATTATCCATTAAGCTTTCTCTCCTTCTTCCTCGGATATCTTTTTGTTAGGTATGCAGATCGAAAAATAAAAAACCTTAAAAAGGATACCTAGTCTGGGATTTGATACAATAGATAAAAAGGCTTGGAGGAGAAAAAGTTGGATCAATTCATGAAAAGGGCAGTTAATCTAGCCTTACAAAATGTAAATGAAGGTGGACAGCCTTTTGGTGCAGTTCTTGTAAAGGATAATGAGATAGTATCTGAAGGTGTAAATGAATTGCATAAAGTACATGATGTCAGCGGACATGCCGAATTGCTTGCCATTCGTCGTGCACAAGAAAAATTACAAACGAATGACCTTTCTGGCTTTACCATGTATGCTAGTGGTGAGCCCTGTCCGATGTGTTTGACGGCAATATACTTTGCAGGTATTGAAAATATTTATTTTTGTCAATCAGCTGCTGAAGCTGTAGAGGTAGGATTAGGGAAGTCCACGTTTATTTATAATGAATTAAAGAAAAAGAGAGAAGAACGCACTCTCCAAATGACACAGATGAAATTATTGGAGGGGCAAGAAAACCCCATGTTACATTGGAAGCAAAAATGATAAATTAAGATTATGCCTGTCCCCGAATTATAGTGGCAAACAGGCATACTATTTTTAAAGTTTTTTAGTTAAACATATAATCCGATTCGCTTCTTGAAACCCATTACTTAAATGAAAATTCAAGCTTATATTATTCTCAAGTTCCACATCGCTTGCAAATTCTTTACACCCTTTACTCTTCGCCCATTTCTCACAAGCAGATAATAGCTGTTTCGCAACTCCTATCCTCCTGTATTCTTCTTTTACAAAAATACCTTCAAGATATCCTACCGGGCTGCTTTCAGTTCCCTCAACATAGTCCATTCGTAATTGGCATTGAGCAAAACCTATTGTATCATTCTCTGATTTAGCTAAATAAATGATCGCCTTTTGGTCCAGAATCAGCTCAGAAAACTCACTAGTAAGTTCACTTTCTACATTATCTGGCCATAACCGTAATGCAAGTTTCGTAATTGCTTTTACATCATTATTAATAGCCTTTACTATTTCCATAAATTCCTCCTAAAATAGTTTCTACTATCTTGAACGTCGGCTATAATCGCGTTCGATTTCTTCCTTCCAGCTTCGGTCTATTTTCTTCCCGCTGCGCAGATTTGTGACAGCCTCACTTACCATTTGATAATTCAATTGTGTCCCTTGTTCATCAGCATGGTAGTCAACGGCAAAATCCTCATCAATTCCAAATTGCGCAGCTGTTGATACGGCATCAATATTCGCACCTAAGAACATGAATTCCCATCCATATTTCTCTTTTTGGTTTTGAACCATTTTTATAATTTTTTCTGCTGTAAATTCACGGCTTGCATTTTCCATTCCATCTGTTGTAATTACGAATAGTACTTTTTCAGCTCGTTCATTATGACTCGTGTGTTTTTGTACATTGTTTATTTTTTGGATCGTAAAACCGATTGCATCTAATAATGCAGTGGTACCACTAACCGCGTAATCTTTTTCGGTGATTGGTGAAATTCCTTTCACATTAATTCGGTCATGCAATATATCATAATGGTGATTAAATAGAACGGTTGTGACAATTGCTTCCCCTTCCGCTTTCTTTTGCTTCTTTAGCATTGAGTTGTAACCACCAATTGTATCGGCTTCAAGTCCTGCCATGGATCCACTCTTATCTAAAATAAACACTAATTCTGTTTTCATCTGTTATCCTCCGTTCAAATTTGATTACATTGTAAGGATAACAAGATTAAAAACAGTGCAGGTCGCTTCAAAAGCGACATTTTTTATGCACCTAATAACGGTTGGTCGAACATAAATAAAGCTTCATTGATTTCATGAATATTATATTTTGCTTGTTTAATAAAAAATTCAATAATAATGTCAAATTTGCTGCTATGGGTCAATGTGTAACCAGCAGCGGACAATAAATGAATGGTTTCTTCAACATCCAATTGTAATGCAATCGCAAAGGCAATCGCTGTTTTCTTTTTAGGGGTGTAACCAGCATCTTTACGAATTTTGGAGAACAATCGACGATCAATATTTGCACGCTTATACGTTTGGGCATCAGTCAATCCTCTTTCATCGATTAAACGAAGAAGTCTTTCAGAAAATGATTCATCTAATTGCTTGACGATATCAGCTAAACTGCTATCGACCTGAAGGCTTTCCTCGATTTCGTAGAGTTCGAGTTCGTCCGTTTCCTCCATTGGTTCAGCATGATAGTGTTCAATATTTCTAGCACGGCTAAATGTCGTTTCTATTTCATCTACATAATATTCGTCTATATACTGATTTATGGAAGCAAACAACTTTTTACTAACACCAAATGATGCTTTATCAAAAACGACGAGATAGACAACCATCTCGTGGTCCATCAAAAATGAGCTAATCGTCGATACCGCGATTTGCAGAGCCTCTTCCTTTGGGTAACCATAGATGCCTGTTGATATCAGTGGAAATGCGACGGATTTGCATTTATGCTGATAAGCAAGTTCCAATGATTGTATATAAGAGGACTGTAAGAGCTTTGCCTCGTTCTTAGAACCCCCCTGCCAAATCGGACCAGGAGTATGGATGATATATTTTGCAGGCAGCATAAAAGCATCAGTGATAACTGCATTTCCTACCGGGCAGTTACCAATTTCATCACAAGCAGTTTGGAGTTCTTCAGCACCAGCAGCACGAAATATCGCACCACACACACCCCCACCCATCTTCAGCTCTGTGTTCGCAGCATTCACTATCGCATCAACTTTCATCCTCGTAATATCATTCCGAACAATCTCCAAAGGCATGAGTATCTGCTCCTTTCTCTTGGAAACCGGTTTGTGGGTCACGGGGACAGGTCCATTGTCCCAATAAATAAAAAATGGGACGAGGTACCTGTCCCTCTGTCCCATTATTTTACTATAAATGTTATTCCTTAGGCAGTAGTTGTATTTCCCTTGGCTCTGCGTCTTTGCTATCAAATTCTATGACGGTTTTTCCATTGGTAGCGGATATGATACGAATTCGGGCATCGGTTGTTCCTAACTGCCATTCACCTTCAATCGTTATCCTCATTTGCTTCATCTTACTTTCGGAATGGCGCCAAGTCCGTGAATAAATACTTACTTCTTTTTGAACGCCATTTTCATCATATTGATCCTCTTCAATCCCTTCATAGAGACGTAGGTCGGGATCAACGGCACTTAAGATAAGCTTATCGCCTTCCATTTTTGTCATTACCATGGATGGAGTATCAACAGCTTTCACCATTCCATGCTCAACAGCATGATTAACCTCAAATAACGCATATCCAGTGATTCCAGTTGCTTGATCATGTACAATATGTGCATTCCGGTCTTGTTGTAGAACATGATAAGGAGCTAGATCAGCGTTTTCCATGGCCTCAGCAAATGCCTTTATTTCCTCAGCTTTCGTTTTAACCAGGACAGCATATTGATATTTTCCATCTTTAGGAGCATGACCATGGTCAATCCATGCTGTTGAAAATGTACCTGATGTATCCGAACCATCTTTTTGATCCTTAGACTGCTGTTCTGAACGACTAACTGCAAGTGTTTGTCCTGCAGGAATATAGAATCCATTCTCTTTATTATCAATCATCCATGCTGCATCTGAGAGAGTAAGTTTTTCCTGGTAAGGAAATTCAGTAATCTCCCCTGTCGATGACATCCAAACTGGTTCAGTGTTTGCTTGCATATGATTTTGGAAAAGCGTCGTTTCTGTCGGATACTCACTATTCTCATTCTCAATGTCAGATCCAAGTGCAACAATCCGATTGTCAAAGAAGAAATAAGATTTTCGTGCACGATGAGTCCCATCATATTTTGGATGCTCATGGAGCTTCATCGCAAACATACCGTTTTGCCCTTGTAAACTGAGGCTCCCCGAATACGTTTCGTCAGATAACAACATTTCCTCAAACCCACTAAATTTATCAACGTTTCGTACATCTGAACGTAATTTATCAAGTGGCAAATGAATCGTTGTTGTTCCAGGCCAACGATTCCAATCCCAACCTTCTTGGACATAACCGCTATCCTTATGATTATATGAACCCATTATTTGCATATGCCCATAAGACATATAACGGCCATATAGATTGGCGTTTTGATAGGTTTCATTCCCCCATAAATAACGACTATAGCCTTTAACCCCTACAAGCCAATCATCTCGTCTGTGGATACCAAGATTCGCATAGTTCATCGACCAATATCCATTTGGATCTGCCTCTGCTGAAACTCCTACCTTCTTGAACTCACGTACCGTAGCATCCTCCTTATCAGAAAGTCTCAAATATGCAGCAGCAACCTCTCGATCAATTTCCTCTTTTCCATCAGGTGTTCCTGCTAATGCCATATATCTATAAGGCGGCAAGACCAAGCCTTGGGTACCAGTTGGGTGACGTCCCGCAACGCTAATTAGCCATTGTGTTTTATTCGAATATAAGCGCATCGACAGCAAGGCCTTTTTCAGTGTCTCATGAGCATCTTCTGCAACTCTAAAAGGAGAATTTGAAAGAACATACATGATTGGAGTAACACCTTTGAAAGCATCATTCGCATATGCAGGATAATGATTCGCATGATGAAAAGCAGAGCCATCCTTCTTAAATGCAGCATCTAACCCTTTCGCAGGTCGAAGTCCTTGAGATAGCCAAGCTGAAAAACTCTCCATATCTCGTATCTTCTCCACAGTATCCTCTTGAACTAGAATACTAGCAAGCATACCATTCAGGGTTGTGTTTAAGATATCAATATTCCCTACTACTTCTTCCTCGGGAGTATATATTTTTCCTGCACCACTTAACCAAAATAATGCTTTTTGGGTTCGGTCTAATCGCTCAGCTTCACGTAACACGTCACGCATGAGAAAAGCGGAAGTATAGAATCCACGAATATTATAACCAAGGTGATGCATAGTTCCCTGTGAACTGCCATCGTTCCAGCCTTGATCTGCTAAATGATCTACTAAATCGATATACATTGTCTTTAGTTCACTTTTTTGATTATCGTCCTCTGTAGAGAGGTACGCATTCGCTACTACTTGCATAAAATCAGTGTATTTTCTAAGGTCAATTGTATTGTTTAAGTTTTTGAAGTCCTCTTTTAATGGTGCAGGAATTTGGTCAAAATGCGGCATAAACAAGGAGCCCCCACTGATACCTCCTTCATCGCTTCGTTTGATGCCGAATGTGGCAAATTCACCACGAATATCATTTACTAGTGACTCTGTTACTTTTTGCTTTTTAAAAACTAGTTCTGTAAACTTCTCATCAATTGCTCGAATACCTGCTATTGCAGAATCAGAAACTTCCGATTGAGGTTCTGGTGGTGTTAATCTCGAATAGTGCAGCAAGCCGAGCCAGTGACTATTTGCGGCTTCCATAACAGTTGGATTCACAAACGGTACTTGCCGGTCTGGTGTGTGATGACGTGGGTCAAGAGGTGTGGAAAGCATCATGGAGTCAAAATATAATGTGCCTGATGTAGATTCTGGTGCAACAATCGTCATCCGATTCATTTGAGGATGTGGCGTCCCTTCCATATCACGTTCAAAGGAAACCCAAGCAGTACGCCAGCCTGTAAAATTTAGATCCATTTCAAACCAGCTATCCACTTTATTTCCTCTGCCAAATTGGAAGGTGGCTACATCATTAACGGGTTTTTCATTATAGACCCAGACTACAAAGGTATCGATCGATTGGTCCTGATTATTTTCAACATACGGTTTAAAGTTAATTTTTTCTTTTACTGTGAGTCTTGAACCATTCTGAAATTTCCATTTCAATGCCTGACGTCCATCCTTCGAATGCTCATCTGTGGTTTCAAGTGTTCCCTCTTTGGAAGTAAAGGTCTTAGGGACACCATCTTCGAACAAAAATAATGGAATCCCGTGTGCTTTAGCATCCTGTTCCATCTGGTAAGCCCTTTTTACTATATCCTCTTGTTTTGATTCCTCCTGAATCACTTCGGCATGTGCCTTTGAAGCCTGTGGTTGTGTCCCAATGACGACAAGTGGCATCGCCAAAGTAGCTGTTAACGATAACGCGATGATTTTTTTCCCATACCCTCCCTTTGTTAAGGTAGGTCCCGTCAGCTTGTCTATTTCTCGCTGAAACTGTCCCTGGTGGTCATTCTTTGATTTCTTCACCCATACTCTCCCCTTTCAACGCTAACGTGTAAAACGCTTACATTTATTAATGTTAATTAAAAAAGAAAATAAAAAAAGGTGAAAAGATTATACCCCCGCCAAAAAGAATAGGTATATATTCCTGAAATGATAAAAAAACAAGGACAAGGAATCCCAACCTATGGAATGGGCTCCCTGTCCTATTAATAGATTTCTTTTTCAAAGCTATCTCCGTTACTATATTCGACTTTCATCACTAGTCTGATATTTTCATATTGTTCAACTTGATGGATGTTGAAAAAATGTTCACTATAATCTGGTGAGTCTTCTTTGACCATTTGCAATTCTTCTTCTCCAATTAAGGTATCTCCCTTATATTTTAGAAGGGTTGCTTTTTCTACATATACAGATTTTTCATCAATCTGATAATTAATTAACGTAATATCTAATTTTGATTTAAAAATATGAACATCTGTCTGGATAATTCCGTAATAACTCGTTCTCAAATCCCCTAAAAATTCATTCTGAATCACGCTACTTTTTACTAAATCATCATCATAAGAAACCGTTACATAAAAATGAATCATATCATTCCCATCAATAGCTTCTTTTTCTGATGCCTCTTCACTGTGATAGGAATCTGAAGTAATCAGTCCAACATGCCATTGCGGCTCTTTATCAAATCTAAAAGGTACTTTTACCTGAAAAAGACCATTTTGCATTTCATTTGCAGGGAGAGCTTTATATTCCTCACTCTCACTAAAGGTGTAATGAAACACAACGTCTGAATTTTTTTGTAACTCCTTGACCTGCCAATTAAAAATTGCATTCGCTTGGCCATTTGTTACTGCGTTGTTATCAATCTCCATCGTAACCGTACTAATCCAGCTCTGTTCATTCTTAAATTCTTCTAAAGCACTGTACACCTGACTTGCCTGCCCATCAATACTAGAGATAATATCATGTTGAAAGTTCGAAAAATTGCTTACCTGCCCCTCAAGCTGATTCACTTTCGATACTAATGTAAAATTTAACACCAAACTCCCCACCAAAGCCAGCACCACAAAAATCCTAAAATTTCGCTCGATCCCCATCATCTCCCCATAAAAAATAGAAACTTCCGCATAATAACATCATATTCTCCTTACATTAAATATAACAAAATTCTGGGACACAGGGACAGGTCCCTTGTCCCACTGCAAATAAAAAAGGGACTGGAGAACCCCCGTCCCAAAAGAGGGTAAAAATGAGAATTCGTTTTGGTTATGTGGCAAATGCATTAGGTTTATGGGATTCAAGTCCTTCTAAATCATTAACTTTCACACGGTATGCAGCACTTCCTAAAGATGAACGTATGGATAAGCTAAAATTTGTGACCGCACAGAATTTACTCCATACAAAGAGGATTCTGCATTATAATATCGCACATGAAATTGAGGTTTACCGGCTTTCAAGCTCACTTGTCCCCTTGGCCACCCATCCTGAGGTCTTGTGGGATTTCATCACTCCCTTTAAGAATGAATGGGACGAG
The DNA here is from genome assembly GCF_059415045.1 of Ferdinandcohnia sp. SAFN-114. Lineage (NCBI taxonomy): Bacteria > Bacillati > Bacillota > Bacilli > Caryophanales > Bacillaceae > Ferdinandcohnia > Ferdinandcohnia sp. SAFN-114. The sequence goes on from NZ_JBPFDQ010000046.1 coordinate 19,679, forward strand.
CTTGGGCGCCTTATCCAACAATTTAATATGAGGGTGAGCTTTCACCCGAATCAGTTCACCCTTTTTACAAGTCCAAGAGATGAAGTCACGACGAACGCTGTAAGCGATATGGAATTCCATTTCAAGATGCTTAAAGCATTAGATGCGCTTGATAAAGGAGTTCTTAATATACATATTGGTGGTGCATATGGTGATAAGGAAACATCATTATCACGTTTTCATCAAAACCTTAAACAACTACCAAATGAAATTAAAAAACAAATGACACTTGAAAATGATGATAAAACCTATGATGTAGAAGAAACACTGATTACCTGTGAAAAAGAAAACATTCCAATGGTCCTCGATTACCATCACTATATGGCAAATATAGGAGACGTCGACCTCTCTCTTTATTTGGAACGTATTTTCAATACTTGGAATGACAGGGTGACTGTACCAAAAGTGCATATTTCATCACCCAAATCAGATAATGCCTACCGTTCACACGCTGATTTTGTGTCATTAGACTTTGTCATGCCTTTTTTAATAATGGCTAAGGAACTTAATGAAGATTTGGATATCATGATCGAAGCGAAGCAAAAAAACCTTGCCATGCACAAACTTGTTGAAGAAATATCGAAAATTAGAGGAGTAAAGCGAACATCTAGTTCAACTGTGGAGTGGTAGGGACAAACAGCCCCTTGTCTCACTTGTAAACATGAAGAAATATGTGAGGTGAATGATTGTGACAAAGGTACGTCTTGGCTACGTGGCAATGAGTACAGAACTTAAGAATGCTTCCCCTTCAAAAACAATGACATATGCCCAATTTCAAAAAATAGAGGACAGAGAGGCTGCGATTCGCAAATTGGAGAGGATTGCCCTTTCCAATTTACATAATACACTTAGACTACTAAAGCATAATGCGGCATCTGACATTCATTTTTACCGGCTTACCTCTCGACTCATTCCTTTAGCCAATCATGAAGAACTGCTTGATTGGAATTATATGAAACCATTAAAGGCAAGTCTACGAGAAATAGGAGATTTTGTAAAAGAACATGATATCCGGGTGGATTTTCATCCAGATCACTTTGTTCTGATTAATTCTCCTCAAGTGGACATTCTTAAAAATTCAGTGCGCACCCTAAAGCTCCACTATCTTCTCTTAAGGGCTATGAGGCTAGATCCCACTCATCGTTGTGTTATGCATGTCGGAGGCAATTATAAAGAAACCGATGTTTCGCTTGAACGTTTTGTTACCAATTGGATGGAGGTTCCGGCAAAAATTCAAAAGATGATTATGCTCGAAAATGATGATACATCATTTACTCTAGAAGATACCCTATACTTATGTGAAAAATTAAATATTCCACTTGTTTTTGATTATCATCATCATCTTGCCCACCATGAGAATCCTAATTGGAAAATGCATTGGGATAGGATTGTGCAAACATGGAAGCATTCACCGCTCCCAATCAAAATGCATATTTCAAGTCCAAAAAGCAAGGAAGCGTTTCGTCATCATTCAGATTTCGTCGATATTGAGATGTTCTTTACATTTTTAAAAGAAATTAAAGGGAGTGTTCCACAAATCGACTGCATGATCGAAGCAAAGAAAAAAGACGCTGCACTCTTTCAACTAATAGAAGAAATCAAAACGAGGGATGACATAGAAATAATCGACGGCTCTTCCTTCTATTTAAAATAATTGGGACACAGGGACAGGTCCCTTGTCCCAAAATAAAAATGGGACAGGTAACCTGTCCCTTTCCCATTAGGATACTAAGTCTCTCATGGAATTATATATGCGTTCTACTATTTCAACACCAGCTTGTTCCCATCTGCTTTTATCGGATATACGCCCATCCTTATCAAGCGGCTCTTGGAATTGATCAAGTCCAGTTGTTGCAGTGACAAATGAGTTTTCATCATGGTCAAGACCAAAATTCACAATATGCTTTATGACATATGGTGTTCCAAATTGAATTTGGGCACTCGAATGATCCAGCATCCCTTCCACAACGAAAAAAGGAACCCGTAAATAAATCGTTTCTCCATTTTCACGCGATAATACCGCATCAAACTTTCCTTGATCGTATTCAAAATTACTACAAAAACTGCATCCATGGGAATCAAATATATCTCTGACCGCGCCAAAGTTTGCTTTTTTCCCATCGATTACTGAATTTAATGCAATCACACTATTCACCTCTACTAATCATAGTTACTATTGGTAGTATTTTCAAAATGGGATAGGAACATACATGGTTGCATGAAACCTCTTCTTTTTCCATAATCAAACAGACATAACTTTGGGAATGAATAGCAAAAATGAGTAAAAAGGATTTATCCTTTTTTATAAGGACACAGGCACAAGTTCGTTGTCCAAGCTAATACAAATTTTGGGACGAAGAATCTCTGTCCCACTGTAAAGGTGATGTTATGGAACAAATGTATCAGGCTGGTGATGTTGTTTATGTATTTTATCGAAATCCCCATACTCAAGACGTAGCTAATATCCAAGCAGCAGCTGTTGTAAATCACCCAGAAAGACCGAATGAGTTGGCCCTGTTTCTATATGAAACGTATTATCCATTATCAAATGAGGTTGCTGTTTATTCAACAGAAGAAGAAGCAAACCAAGCCTATCAGTATTACTATGGGGATGTTTCAGAAGGGACTTTCGAATGAAGCCATTTAACCCAAAGCTCATCTATTTTGAACCGAAAGCATTAGATTATCCGTTAGGAAAACAGCTCCTCGAAAAATTTGAAAAAATGGATGTTGAGATTCGATATACCACATCACACAATCAGGTAAGAAACTTACCTGGCGATAACGACTTCCAAAAATACCGTGTCGCTAAATCAACTCTTGTAGTGGGGATAAGAAAAACACTTAAATTTGACACCTCAAAGCCTTCTGCTGAATATGCAATTCCATTCGCAACAGGCTGTATGGGGCATTGCCACTATTGTTATTTACAAACAACAATGGGATCAAAACCATATATTCGTACATATGTAAATGTCGATGAAATTCTAGAAGCCGCTGATCAATATATGGAGGAGCGCGCCCCAGAAATAACGAGGTTTGAAGCATCCTGTACATCTGACATTGTAGGGATTGATCATTTAACACATACTCTAAAAAGAGCGATCGAACATTTTGGTGAATCAGAGTATGGCAAACTACGGTTTGTGACAAAATTTCATCACGTCGATCATTTATTAGATGCCAAACACAACGGCAAAACTAGGTTTCGCTTTAGTATGAATGCTGATTATATTGTAAAAAACTTTGAACCTGGAACATCCCCATTAGAAAAAAGAATTGAGGCTGCAGGTAAAGTTGCAAGGGCTGGATATCCTCTTGGGTTCATTATAGCCCCTATCTACCTCCATGATGGATGGGAAGATGGATACTATAAGATGTTCGAGCGTTTAGAGGCAGAATTACCACCAGAAGCCAAAAAGGACTTAACTTTTGAATTTATTCAGCACCGATTTACCAAGCCAGCAAAAAGGGTTATCGAAAAAAATTACCCAATGACTAAATTGGAACTGGACGAAGAAAAAAGAAGGTATAAGTGGGGTAAATACGGGATCGGGAAATACATCTATCAGAAGGATGAAGAAGAGGATATTAAAAAACACCTCTATTCGTATATGGAAAAATTTTTCCCTAACGCAAAACTAGAATACTTCACATAAATCAAGGTAACAATACCGTTGGACAAGGTATCCTTGTCAGGGACAAAGGGACAGGTCCATCGTCCCAAAAAAATGCAGAGGTGAAAATGATGGCAAAGCAAAAAGGAAATAACAACGCGAAACAACAAAGAAATAATGATGTTGGTTCAGGATCAAGATACCATGAAAAACATGCGAGCCATGTTCCAGATTATGGTGCTAATAGCATGGACCCAAATGCAAAGGGATACAAATAAGCTTTCGAAAAGAGGAATCAATATTATGGATTTTGAAGCGAGAAATTCAACGGAGGCTGCCCTCCTTGATTACAAGACCGGTATTGGTACTTTTACTCAAAAAATGCCAAAGCTTGCTGAATTATATAATGCTTTTACAGAGGAATGTTTTAAAGAGGGAGTATTATCTCAAAAACAAAAACAACTTATTGCTTTAGGAATAAGTCTGTATTCACAAGATGAATATTGTATCATCTACCATACAAAAGGCTGTTTAGATCAAGGTTGTTCTGAAGAGGAAATTCTCGAAGTTGTCGGTGTAACCGCTGCGTTTGGTGGAGGAGCAACCATGAGTCAAGCCGTTACCCTTGTTCAGGATAGTATTGAAGAATTGAACCAATTAAAACAGTAAATCTTTTAACCCAAAGACAGTCTTCTTAGGCTGTCTTTTTTCCACTAAAAAACACACCCTTAAGTGTTAATGAGTGTGTCATACGATGATTTAGAGTTCATCCATTAAGTAAGGCTTTTATCTCTTCTGCATGTCTCCGACTTGTATCGATTACCTTTTTAGCTATTTTCCGGCTTTCTGGATCAAGGTCTCCCTTAACAAGTTCCTCTGAATATTCAACTCCATATTTATCTAGCCCTTTTATAGCATCTTCCATAATATCTACTGGATCGTCGGAAAGTATCATTTTATGCATGGAACTGTGGATTCTTCCTGAAAGACCCTCGTTGTTCGCAGGCACACCATTTAAATTCTGGATTCTTTCAGCGATTATTTGAGCATTTTGCTTTGTCTCTTGTTGCATCGCTTGGAACCTCTGTTTTAACACAGGATCGTTAAGATTTTGAATATGATGTTCAAATGCACGAATGCCCATATAACATCCTCTTAATAAAGTGTTTAGTTCCTCAACCACGATTTCGTTATTATTCATATTCTCACACTATTCCTTTTTCCCTTATTATGAAGAATCGAAAAGAAATTATGCATGAAGAGGAAACCACTATACATGCACCTATCCTAATTTTAGACATAAATTGGATAATGATAACTATATGTCGGGAGGACTCAGCATGGAGAAGAACAAAACTCCACAAGCCGCAAGAGCAAATTGGCATTTGTGGGAAATCATCGGGGTTATTTTAGTTTTTGGCTTACTGCTTATTTTATTACTTTCTCCTAATTCTATGTCTACGCTTTTCGATACCATCATTCAAGAAGTAAAACCAGTTGTTGTAGATATTTTCCTCACAAGTGAAATTGGTATCGCTATTATTGTAAGCGTTATCGTTGGTAGGATACTAGAAAGATTAGGTTTTACAGACGGGTTAATTCGGATTTTTGTCCCCATTATGAAGTGGTTTAAAATCAATCCTTCAGTCATCATTCCCAGTGTATACAATATTCTTGGAGATATAAATGCAGCTGGAAAAATTTCTGGACCGATTTTAGTAAAGGCAAACGCTACAAAGGCTGAACAAAAAATTGCCGTTGCAACCATGATTCAATCACCCCAATCCTTTGCTACCTTTGTTCTTGGACTGATTGCTCTTTCCGTTTTTGGAATAAATGCCTTTCCATTAGTAATTTTATCTATTTTTGTTCCAATTGTGATTGTTCCACTCCTTCTATCAAGAACGATATATCGAGATACAAAAAAAGTAGAACTTACCGAGTTACCACGTTTTACACCCAACACACGGTTTTTAAACACGATTTTTGCATCAGCTAAAGAAGGTGCAGAACTTCTCTTTCTTATTATCATCCCTGCTGTAGCTGCTGTATTCTTTTTCATCGGCGCATTAAAATTTGCGGGTGTCTGGAGCTTCATTGAATCAGGTCTTTCTTCAAGTCTAACGTTTCTAAGTATCGAACCTGCTACTGGAATCGTTTCCGTACTTGCTGCACCAACATTGGCAGTTGCTCAACTTGCTGACCTTGCTGCAACCATTGATCCCCGATTAATTGTTGGTTCGTTTGTTCTTGCCAATTCAGGATTGCCATTATCTGTCATCTTTGGTCAGGTTCCTGTCACTTGGGCTGAAACCTCAGACCTTACTGAAAGAGAAGCACTTGGTGCAGCCGTAATTGGACTGATTATCCGCATTGCCACAGCCTGTGTACTCGGCTACTGGCTAACTCCATTTTTGGTGTGATGGTCGATGAAATATATTATTCGCGGAAAAAAACTCATTACAGTTTCAGAAGCGGGGACGATTGAAAATGGTGGAATGTTGGTCGAAAACGGATTAATTAAAGTGGTAGGTACCTGGAATGATTTAATAACTCAATACCCTGATGTAGAGGTGGTTGATTGTTCAAAGCATGTGATTACACCATCGCTTGTTGACTGTCATACCCATTTACTTGAGTTTGCGCCCACCTCGCTTTATCCGGTCACTCCTGAGACCCATTTTATTGCCGGAAAAGGAATTCTTTTTAAAGCTTTATCCTCTGGGATTACGGCAATAGGTGAGCAAATATGTGGTCATCCACTATGTGATTTTTCTATAAGTGATTATCGTGAAGCAGTGGCTGATTTTCCAATGGATATCTCGTTTGCAACGACAAGCATCTCCATCGGCTTTGAAGAACTTGCCCATTTCACATCAATTACCGAATCAACGGCCGTTACACTAGCTGACTTAACTTCATCCACTCTTGTAAAAAAAATAGCCGAAAACAGTGATTATCCAGGTGAAAATATATTTATCAATGCCACCCCAGCTAATTTTACAGAGGATGTAGTACCAAAAGCAGGCGAAATCATTTATACCAGTCAACAGCTGCAGGAAATTGTCACTCTATTTCATGAAACGGGTAAGAGAATTGGTTGCCATGTTGCCGGTAAAAAAGGGATTGATCTGACCCTCGAAGCAGGATTTGATGTCTTGCACCATGCCCACGGGATTACAGATGAGCAGATTGATCAGGCTTCTGGGAAAGGAATACAAATTGTGGCAACTCCTATGGGCGGAACACATCTACCACCGAACTCACCTGCGGAAATTAAGAAGTTGGTACAGAAACAGATTCCTGTGTCTATTTCAACAGACGCATACTTGCCACCTTATCCTGGGGTTCCATGGCTGCCGTTTCAGGATTGCTCTTTAAAAGGGCCCGATTCTTTGATGCTAATTGCTGGGCCTGCTATGAAACGTTTAAAGGAGAACTATAATGAAAACGATATTCTTGCATTATTAACTGCAAATCCAGCTAGGATCCTAGGTAAAGAAAAACATTTCGGGATGTTAAAACCAGGACTCGAAGCCAATTTCCTAGTCGCCGAGGGCATACCTGGTTTGGAAATAACAGATGTAGAACAAATTAAAAAAATCTACTATAAAGGAATCAAAGTAATTGAACGAGGCTGAGTGGGTCGTAGGGTTGTGGGTCAAGGGGACAGGTCCCTTGTCCCTGTAAATATATGGTGGAACTAGGGGCCCTCTTTCCGATTATATTAATTCTTTAGCAAGTAATCTGTATACATTTAGTCGTTTTTCTTGTGAATGCGGGATGCTACAAATCATTGCTTCGTCAAAGCCATATACCTGCTGCTCTTGACGAAGTCTTTCAGCTACTGCTTTAGCTGATCCAACTAAGTGAAGTTTTTTGCGATTTTCTTGTATCGTCATCCGTTCCACTTCGGTTAACGGATAATCTTGTGCTTCCTCTGGAGTTAACACCTGTCCAAGCTTACCTCTCATCAACCATAGTCGCGCTATGTCATGTGGCAATGCTTCAAACTCAGCTTCCTCTTCTGTCTCTGCAGTGGTAACCATATAGGAAACTGTAATCTGTGGCTTTTCCATGAAGACGGTTGGTTTAAATTCTTCTTTATACAATCCTAGTATATCCTTAGTCATCTCCCCACTGAAAAACTGTGCAAAGGAATAACCAACACCCATTCTTCCTGCCATGACAGCACTGTTTCCTGTTGAACCTAATAACCATGCTTCAGGCAGTACAACTTGAGAAGGGGTTACGATTGTATTTTTATAGAGTGGATGGTCAGGTACTTCGTCTTTGATCATATACAATGCTTGGTCGAATTTTTCGTACATATTATTAATCATTGGTTGGCGACCTTCAGATAATGCATAAATTGCGTATTGATCCCCACCTGGTGCACGCCCAACTCCAAAATCAATTCTTCCTGGAGAATATGAACTTAATGTTTTGAACACCTCGGCAAGCTTTAATGGGGAGTAGTGCATCATCATGACTCCACCTGTTCCAATTCGGATCCGCTTTGTTTTCGCCGCCAAATGTGCTACAGAAATCTCAGGAGCAGAACTAGCATATGAGCCGGTTCCGTGATGCTCAGCCATCCACATCCGATGGTATCCTAATTCATCAGCCAAGATTGCTAGTTCCTCAGCTTTCTTCAACGCATCCGCAGGAGAATTTCCTTTAGTAATCGGCGCTTGATCAAGAACACTTAATCTCATTTCAGAATACTCCTTTCTATGTAATGGTAACAGGAATCCATGTCTTGTCAGGAAAAATATGGTGGGACGTGGGACCTGTCCCTCTGTCCCAATTTGTCTGTCTCTAAAAATAAAGTGCCAGCATCCTTCAAGGGGCTAGCACCATTTTTGATTTAGTTTGTTTTTGCGAAATCGAGAAATGCTTCAATTTTACTATCTAAAAAGCTTAGTGTTGACTCGTCATCGAGTTGTCCAGTTTGTTCATCCACTTTTTGTTGTACAGTGTTAATTAGAATTTCATTAGCACCTGGAGGTAAAATATTTGCTTGGATACCTGGGGCAACTAAAATATCACGTAAATGCAATTGAGCACGAATCGTTCCCATCATCCCTGGAGTAGCTCCAAGTGTCATGACCGGTTTGCCGATGAATACTTGCTCCACGCGTGAAGTCCAATCTAAGGCATTTTTTAATACACCAGGAACCGACCAGTTGTACTCAGGTGTAATAATAATAACACCGTCCGCATTGGCAATGGCTGCTTTAAAATCCTTTACAACCTGTGGCGGATCTAATTCATCATCTTGATTAAAATGAGGTAAAGCACCGATGTCAGGTATTTGCATGTTCAATTTATCCTTATATCGTTCTTGCATGGTTTTAGCGACTTGCATATTAAATGAATTTTTTCTCAAGCTTCCTACGAGTGTTACGATGTTCATTCCTTTTACCTCCCAAGAATTAATAACATTAACACTTTCACATTATAGTAATTTGTCCCATTTTTCAAACACATTGCTCTGCAAGCATTAACCAAAACATTAGCCAATTTGACAAAAAAGCGTTCTGCCTCCCAGAAAAGCACAAAAAAAACACCAGCCCCTCCCCCCGTCGTAGGGTAAGAGACTGGTGGGACACAGGGACCTGTCCCTCTGTCCCAGAGTGCTCCTCCTTATTTGAACCAATCTGCTTTTTCCATGTTTACGAATGGGATATCTGTGTCAACTTCCCCTTCAATTTTTGCAAGTGAATAATCAGCGCCATTTAACCATTCGGCAAAGTTAAATATGGTGGGTTCTTGGTCTCCACCGAGTGCGCACCAGGCTTCAAGTTTCTTTGGAAAATAAGCTGAGGTATGTATGGTTCCGGCCCAGCTTCCATAGAGCTTAGAGAAAACTCCTTTATCCGTATCATTTAAAAGTCGAAACGCCTCCAGCCCATTTAAATGATTTTTCTCTTCTATAGCCTGCAGCCTTTTGTTGGAATCATCTAGGACTCGGCGATTTTCTTCTGTTAGGATTTTAAAATGATTCGTACAATTATATCCCCGCCGTACCCCTACTCTTCTTGGTGATGTTTCGACAATAAATGGCATCTCACAGGTTGAATCGAATAAGACATAACTAAACGATCCGCGGTGTGGAATTTCTTGTAACAACTGGACGGCCTCTTCTGCATTAGAGCAAAGTTCAAGAATCAGTCTTCCAATCATATAACAAACAAATCCGTTCCCCGGACGTTTTCGATTCATAAAAGTATATCCCATCGTTAACCCATTCTCGTTGATGCCATCAGATCTGCCTGTAATTTTTTGTGTTAAACCAAGTGTTGCATAACCGCCATCTGTTGGTTGAAAAGTAACCAAACGGCCATCGTATGTCTTCGGATGGTAATCATAATTTCGAATCATATAATCTTCCCCAACTAATATTGAACAACCTGATGGTCGGATATTGACCCTGTAGCCTCCAAATTCCATTAAGACCTTATCCAGTGACCATTTCAAAGCATCCTGCAGCCCCAAAAACTCATTCCAAATAAAAGGGGCCAACCGCTCAAATACTTGTTTCGTCTCATCAATGTCAATTTTAAATTGTGGTTTTCTCAGCTTCCACTGTTGCTCCCGATTCATCACCAAAAATGAATTCCTCAAAAGCTCCCCTTGCATAAAACCAAAATCATAATGACTACCCCGAAACTGAATCACATCCGCAAAAATTCTCTTCATATTTATTCCTCCTCATTGACATGCCCATTGTCTGTTTAAAATCCGGCAGGACAAGATATGTATCTTATTTTCCCATCTATCCCCTAAATAAAAAAGACTGCACTACAGAAACGTAAAAAAAGATCAAACCCTTTGGCTTGACCTTTTTTTTCGGGAGTATACTTAATTTGATTGCTTAGGTTCTGCTAGTCTCAGGGACAGTTTCTCTGTCAGGTTTAAAGAGAAGCACAAGACTGTATAAACCACTTAATCCAACTAAACTGTATATAATCCTTGATAAAATGGAATCCTGGCCTCCAAAGATTGCAGCTACCAAATCAAATTGGAAAAACCCAATAAGTCCCCAATTTATTGCACCAATTATTACTAAAGCTAGAGCTAGACGTTGTAATCCATTCATATTTATCGCCCCTTAATTTTAGTAATAATAGGTTTTGCAATAAAAAATAAAAATATACACACATGTTCTATAAAAAGTTGCCTTAGTGCGCATCTTTCTTCTCCTTCAATTTTATCCCGTGCTTTAGATAAGGAATAACTAATTTAATCATTTCTTCTGGACTAACACTATTCGGATTTCTTCTCCATTCTACGGAAACCCCGTACATTCCCCAACTTAACATGACCGATGTAATTTTCAATGTATTTTCGTCATCTGTAGGTTGCTGTTTTTTTAACATTTTATAAAAAATGACTTCAAGCTGATCCCGGATAATACGTGCAATCGTATCTTCATACCCACGGTGACATCGATTTGATAATGACAGTTGAAAAGTAGTAATTGCTTTAAAGATACCTATAAATGTTTCTTCATTTAATTCACTTTGTTGATAGGACTCGCTATTTAAATTTATGAGCAAAACTTCAGATAATACCTTTTCCAACAGATCATAAATATCCTCAAAATGATAATAAAAAGTTGCCCGATTAATCATGGCTTCCGTAGTGATGTCTTTTATCGTAATGTCTTTAAATTCCTTTTTCCCTGAAAGCTCAATGAATGAATCCATAATTAACTTTCGCGTACGTGAGACTCGCGGGTCAGTTTTTTCTTGTGTCATTTCATTCTCCCCCTCCCACTTTTCCAACAATTTTTGTGATGTGTTGGATATCCGACAAATCAAGTCATCTATTGGTTTATATACTTTTCATTATCCACTATATTGAAAGTACAAAGCAAACAAATTGGGACGAAGGAGCTCGTCCCAGACTCAAAAAACAAAAAGTGAGGGATTTCATATGACAAACAACAATTTAATGTGTGATTTGGAAACTGGTATTTGTGGTGTAGCAGGTGACGATGACATGGAAGTAATTGAGTTTAACCAACCAAAGAAAACAATTGATTTATATTATGTGACAGATCCAATCTGCTCACATTGCTGGGCGCTTGAACCTACTTTTCGTCGTTTCAAAGAGCAATATGGACATTATTTCAATTTCCACACCGTCCTAGGTGGATTACTTGAAAAATGGCATGGCGGGCCTGTTGATCCGGCAAACGGAATTCATGGTCCTGCAGATGTTGCTGGCCATTGGAGAGAAGTTGGGGAATATTCACGTATGCCGATTGATGGATCATTGATGATTGACAATCCGGTCCAATCTTCTTCCCACCATCTCGTGTGTATAAAATCATTCAAAAAAATCATGGTGATGACAAAGCAAATCAATACTTACGGCATGCTAGAGAAGAACTATTTGCCTTCAATAACAACATCGCTGAAAAATCTGTAATGATTGAAAATGTGAATCATTTAGGATTAGACGGAGAAGCAATCGTAAACGAAGCCGAATCGGAAGTTGGCCAACAATTATTAAATGAAGACTTTGCTCTTGCAGCAAAACTTGGTGCCAGAGGCTTTCCAACAATTATTATGGTGAATGAAGAAAATAAAGGGGTTAAAATTGTAGGTAGCCGTCCATTAGATTACTACATTTCCGGACTATCGAAAATTACAGGTGAAGATACACTACAAGCAAATCAGCAACCTGCGCTTTCTGACTTGCTTGAAAAAGAAATTCTATTTGCAAAAGAAATTGAAGTTATGTACGATTTGGAACCTGCTGCACTTCAAGCATTCGTTAAGAACCAGTTAAAGCCAGGCACGTTTGAAGAAAAAGAACTCCTTGGCGAAAAATACTTTGTGAAAAAATAATGGGACACAGGGACAGGTACACTGTCCCAGAAAAAATTTGGGACGCGGGACCTGTCCCCGCGTCCCACTAATACGCCCTTTTACCACTGATCGTTCCCTCCATCGACATTTGTGCATTCATGTCGACATAGAATAATAAAGCTGTTGTATCTGATACTGCAGTTATTATAGGTAGTGGCTCCTCTAAATCCGTAACAGCTTCCAGTTTTTCAATCTGAATGTCCCCAACAGCAAGCTCACCAACTACAACATATAAAAATGGTAATAAACCTTGATAAACTGGTATTTCTAATTGCTCCCCTTGCCTCAGGTGTGCATCATGAATATAGACATTTTGTCTAATCTTTAGTGGCGCTTTACTTTCTTTAGGTCCTACCATGAGATACCAATCCCGGTTTCGGATGGGCTTTTCATGAAAATGAATCGTTGGTTCTAGATCGGTTTCATAAGGTCGAACAAAAATTTGGAGCATCTCGACATGATCATTTTTCACTTTTTCCTCATGCCAAAAGCTCCGACCAGCGCTCATCATCATTAAGTGACCAGTCGTTATTGGCACCTCTATACCCGTTGAATCCTTATGATGCATTATGCCACACCATACATAACTTAAAATCTCATCGTTCACATGCTCATGCATCTTTATCGTTAATCCTTTTTTCATGACAGCATGATCAATGATACTTAATGGGCCGAACGCAAAATCTTTATTCTCCTCTAAAATATCGCCAGGCTGAATTCTTGTGATTGTAAATGGACCCTTGTATGGTTGCCAATGCTTCTCAGCAGAAAGTTTTTGTAACATTAGAAGGTCACCTTTTGTCTTTTTTTTATATTATAACAAACCCTGCTAATCGTTTCTTGTTCAGGACTTTCACCTTGCATATAATGGAAACTAAGTAATCCCTGAAAATTTTTTTAGCCCCGTATCTTTTCATACCCTTTTTTTCGTTTATAAAGTAGAGACGCGCTGAAGGAGTGATTGTTTTGCATAGTAGGCTTTCTAATAAATCTGTGGATTTCAAAGGTCATGAGGATAATTTTTCTGAGGAACAGCTTGATGAACTATATCCTAAGCTTCGACGATATTGTCAATTTATGTCCCAAAACAGCTGGGATGGAGAAGATCTCGTTCAGGAATCTTTGATAAAGGCTTGGAACCATTACAAGCATAAGACTGTTTCAACAGCTTTGTTGAATAAGATTGCTCGAAATGAATGGATTGACACAATCCGCAAACGAAGCAAAGAGTCACTTGAAGCTATTCCGGAACATGCTTACCATGAAACACCTCTGATTGAAGACCGGTTTGAAGCAGTTCAACAACTGATTCATAAGTTAACACCGAAACAAGCTGTTATGTTTGTCTTAAAAGAAGGATTCCAATTCCAACTATCTGAAATAGCCGAAATTCTAAAAATAAACGAAACGGCTGTTAAATCTGCAATCTATCGAGCGAAACAGAGAATGACTAACAATGAGGATAATGAAAATAACCCATTAATAAATATGTATTGGTCAGATCAAGACCGTGAGAAACTCAAAAAAGTATTTCATGAATCCTTTAGGACTCAAGATCCATCCATCATAATCAAGACTATTCCTTTTATCCATTCAATCACCAAAAATTCAAGTCCTACTTGCATGAAGCATAAATCACGTCTCTACAAACTTCCTTCAAGTACTGTCTCTATGGCTGCATAATTAGATGCAAGCGAATAAGGAGGAAAATAAGATGAATTCGATACCATATGTAATTGAACAATCCAGTCGTGGGGAACGATCGTATGATATTTACTCGCGGTTATTAAAAGATCGTATTATTTTGATTGGTGACGAAATAAATGATGCTGTTGCAAATAGTGTCGTTGCGCAGCTATTATTTTTAGCCGCTGATGATCCTGAAAAGGATATTTCTCTCTATATCAACAGTCCTGGAGGTTCAACAACTGCTGGATTTGCCATTTTTGATACGATGCAATATATCAAACCAGATATCAGGACCATTTGTACAGGTATGGCTGCATCCTTTGGTGCCATGCTTTTGCTAGCCGGAACAAAAGGAAAAAGATTCGCCCTTCCAAATAGTGAAATCATGATCCATCAGCCACTAGGTGGAGCACGTGGGCAAGCCACTGAAATTGAGATCTCTGCAAAACGAATTCTTAAGCTTCGAGAACATATCAATCAAATCATTTCGGAACGCACAGGTCAACCTGTTGAGAAGGTAGCAAAGGATACCGATCGAGACTATTTTATGAGTGCAGAAGAAGCAAAGGAATACGGGATTATTGATGGAATCATTAAATAACCATCTTTTTATAAAAAAAGCGAATACCACTCTCAAATGGTATTCGCTTATTACTTTATCATGATTTGTTATGCAGCCTTTATTTTTTTACTTTTATTTCGTTCAAATCTAGGAAATCCAATTAGAATAGCAATAATACCACATATTAAAATTGCGATTGGATAAAAGGAATATTTCAAAATGCTTAATGGCGAAATTGCCGCTAACCCTGATGCGACTAGCATTTGTCCTCCATATGGAACAAGACCTTGCCAGCTACTAGAAAATATATCAAGAATACTTGCAGATTTTCGTGGATCAATTTGGTATTCATCAGCAATATTCTTAGCCAATGGACCAGTGATAATAATAGAAATTGTGTTGTTAGCAGTAGCTAAATCTGTCACACTAACCAATCCAGCAATTCCAAACTCTGCCCCTTTTTTCGTTTTAATTTTACTCGTTACAAAGTTTAGAAGCCATTGGATACCACCGTTATGCTGGATAATGCCAATCATACCTCCGATTAAAATCGCAACAATGGCTAAATCCTCCATATTAATAACACCTTGGGAAACAGCTTCTATAAATCCAGTCAAAGTGTAAGAACCATCAACTAAACCAATAATCCCTGCAAAAATGGTCCCACCTAGAAGAACAATTAACACATTCACTCCCAGTAAAGCAACAATTAGAACGGCTAGGTATGGAACTACTTTAATAAACTCATATGAGTAATCGCCCAAAGTTTCTACACTATTACCAGCAGTAACAAACCAAAGAATGATTGCAGATACGATAACGGCAGGTAACACAATCAGAAAATTGGTTTTAAATTTGTCACTCATTTTCGTTTGCTGTGTTCGAACCGCTGCAATGGTAGTATCAGATATCATCGAGAGGTTATCTCCAAACATCGCTCCACCAATTACCGTCCCCATTGCTAAAGCCAGCGGTATCCCAGTTTGTTCTGCAATGCCAATGCCAATTGGCGCAAGTGCAGCGACCGTTCCCATTGACGTTCCCATGGATAGAGAAATGAAACAACCGACAACAAATAATCCGACCATTAATAGATTACTAGGAATAAAGGTTAACCCCATATTTACGGTAGACTCAACTGCCCCCATACCTTTTGCAGTTTCAGCAAATGCACCTGCTAAAATAAAGATAACCGCCAATAGCATAATGTTGGGGTGTCCAGCACCTTTTGTAAATATATCAATTTTCCTAGATAATTTTTCCTTTTTATTCATTATTAATGCAACGGCAGAAGCAATAATAATCGCAACATTTAGTGGCATATTTGAAAAATCACCGGAAATAGCTCCAGTGCCGACAAATAATAAGACAAAAATTAATAATGGAAACAACGCAGAGAAGCTTCCTTTTTTTACATCTTCCATTTCTACCTACTCCTTTCGTTTTAAAAGATTAAATCAATGCATCGTCATTCCACCCGTAACATTAATCCCTTGCCCCGTCATATAATCCGAGTATGTTGAGGCTAAAAACACTACAACATTTGCGATATCTTTAGGTTCAGCCGTTCTACCTAGCGGAACCTGAGAATAGTCCTCCTGTCTTATTAGCTCAGCAGTAAGCCCTCTTAATTCACCGCCTATTACTCTTTCCTTACGCTTCATGTCAGTTTCTACGATTCCAGGACAAACCGCGTTCACATTGATTCCATCTTGAGCCAATTCAATTGCCATAGTTTTTGTAAAGCCTAATACAGCATGTTTGGAAGCAACATAGCTTCCCATTAATCGGTACCCATTTTTACCCGCTTGCGAGGAAATGTTGATAATCTTCCCACCTTGCCCTTGCTTTTTCAGAATTCTTGCGACAGCTTTACTGAACAGGTATACTCCTTTTGCGTTCACGTCCATCACAAGGTCCCAGTCTTCTTCCTTTATATCCACGGAGTAATCCATTTTTGAAATTCCGGCGTTATTCACTAAAATATCTAAACGCCCAAAATGCTCCATTACTTCTTGAACCGCTTTTTCAACCTGTGCGGCTATTGTAACGTCTGCCTGGAAGTAAACTAACTTTTCATTGGGCTTTTCCGTATTCCATTCTCTATCCACTACAGCTACTTTAGCTCCACACTCCAAAAATGCGTCCACAATCGCTTTTCCGATTCCTTGGGCACCGCCTGTTACAATGGCTACTTTTCCTGTTAAATCCATGCAATACATTTTAATATCCTCCATGCCTTCACAAAAAGTATTCATGTCTGATTACTTGGTTTTATCCTGTAAAAGAAACAGGTACACCGTCCCACCTGCTATTGCAGTTGGACGGGAGACCCGTCCCTGTTTCCCTTATCCCCAAATTTCTTTGGAGATATCTACAATGTATTTCAATTTCGCCCATTGCTCTTCTTCAGTTAAAATATTTCCGTGGTGAGTCGAAGCAAAACCACATTGCGGGCTGATACATAAATTTTCAAGTGGTACAAATTGTGATGCTTCTTTTACACGTGCGATAATATTCTCTTTAGATTCTAATTCTCCACGCTTTGATGTAAATACACCAAGAACAACGCGAGGGCCATCATTTGGGATATGCTCTAATGGAGTGAAGTCCCCCGAACGATCGTCATCATACTCTAGGAAAAAGCCATCCACTTTTTCTTTCGCAAAAAGAGTAGGAGCAATTTTTGCATAGCTGCCTTCGAATGCCCAGTTAGAGCGGTAATTTCCACGACAAAGGTGGGTGGTGATTGTTAAATCTTCTGGCTTTCCCTCTAATACGCCGTTAGCAACTTTTAACGCTAATTCGATTAATTCTTCACGTGTTGAACCACTATCATTAAAAGGAATCTCCGGTGCGTTGAGACCTGCTATGTAAACATCGTCTAGTTGTAAATAGCGGCAACCTGCCTCATAAAAGGCTTTAATGGCATCTCGATATGTTTGAATAATATCATTCGCATATTCCTCAAGGTCAGGATAGATCTCCTTGTTCCGGATTCCAGCATTAAACAATTGATTCGGACTTGGAATGGTTTGTTTTGCTACCGCACGGTCACCCACGATTTCTTTAAATTCAATGAAATCTTTAACATGTGGGTGATCAGGATTAAAGGAAATCTTCCCAATAACTCGCACGTCGTATCTCTCGGTCTCTTCTCCCTTGAACTTAAAACCATGGTTTGGAACGTAGCCCTCTACTCCATTTAAATGCTCTAAGAAATCTGTGTGCCAAAATCTGCGGCGGAACTCACCATCTGTAACGGCTTGTAAGCCGATTTCAATTTGTTTATCCACAATCTTTTTAATTTCTTCTGTTTCAATGTCATGAAGTTCTTGTGCTGAAATTGCTCCTGCTTGAAAATCCTTTCTTGCCTGATGAATTACTTCTGGACGTAATAAACTTCCTACATGATCTGAACGAAATGGAGCCTTTACTAACGTTTTTGTCATTTTAAAACCTCTCCTACCTTTTAAAATTTGGGACAAGGGACCTGTCCCTCCATCCCACACAAAAAACCCTCTTCTTGGAAATAAGAAGAGGGTTGGAAAGACATATGAAGTCCCGCTCTTCTTATCTTCTAGCTTGTTGCTACTGGAATTGGCACAGTACTTTAAAAAGTCTGTTGCCGAGGCTTCAAAGGGCCAGTCCCTCCACCTCTCTGGATAAGAAAATTCAAAATATTAAATTATGAATTAAACTTTACGCTCATTTGTAAAAATTGTCAACACTAATTTTTAAATAAATAATTATAGTATCGACCTTTTGTGTTCTTCTTACTCCCTATGACTTTCTAGCGTTTTTCCAATTAATCTCACTTATAAAGGTAGATCCCAAGATTAAGATGCCACCCACAATTTGTATTAGGTTCATACTTTCATTTAAGATAATGGCCGCCATGATTACGGCGGAAATGGGGTCAATATAGCTTAACACGGCAATGGTTTGGCCCTTTAATTTTTTTATTGCAGAAAAATATAAAAGGTACGCTACCCCTGTATGAATGATCCCCACCATCAATAATAGACTGATTGACTGTAGATCAAGTCCTGAGTAATTCAGGCTTTGCGTTGCTAGAACGTAAGGAAACAATACAATTGAGGCCATTGAAAGTTGCATAATTGTAGTTTCAAAATCTGATAGGCCCTTGATAAACTTATTAATGAGAATCATACTTGCGTAAAACGCCGCAGCCAATAATCCGTTCAATATGCCTACAGGATGATTGTATGTTCCAACCGTTGTTTCAGCACCTGGATTAACAACTAAAAGTAAACCTACAAAGGCGAATACAATGCTAATCCCCTTCATCCATGTCCATTTTTCCTTCAGTAATAATGGAGCCAAAATCATAACAAACACTGGGGCAAAATAATAGCTTAGCGTAGCATTTGAAATAGTTGTATACCGATAAGATTCAAATAAAAAAATCCAGTTAAAGCCCAACGCGGCCCCTGATAAAAGTAGTAAGATAAGGTTCCGTTTTGACATTTTCAATGAAAACTTCTGCTTAACTAAAAAACTAGCACCAATTAAAAACAAACTTCCAATTGTTCCACGAAATAAAGCCATTTCGCTCGAAGAAAGATCAATATTCTTCACAAATAACCCTATACTGCCAAAAATCAGCATCACTACTATAAAAATAAACTTTGCCTTCATTACCCTTCTCCTATTATAGGCCTCTCCCTCTTCCTATAGGACACGAGGGCAGGCGCAAAATGTCCTAAAACTAAATGAAACAGAAAACCTCAATTTATGAGATTCTCTGTTTCACATGTTACATTGCTTTATTTAAATTGTCAGCCTATATTTTCATTTTCGGAATCTATTACGTAAAAAGTCTCGTAATCTTTTCCTCTATAAATGAATCGGTCCCTGTGGTCCAACTGGAACACCGATTAGGTACCAAACCACAGCAATTATGATCCAGAATATACCGAAGAATACTGTGTATGGAAACAGTCCAGAAATCAATGTACCTAACCCGATATTTTTATCGTATTTTTTCGCAAAAGATAATAGCAGTACTAAATAAGGAAGCATCGGTGTAATAGGATTTGTAATGGAATCCCCAACTCGGTAAATGGCTTGTGTAAACGCCGGGTGGTAATCCAAATACATAAACATCGGTACAAAGATTGGAGCAAGGATCGCCCACTTTGCTGATGCACTTCCAATTAGTAGATTTACAAAAGCAACAAAAATAATGAACAGAACAATTAATGGAACACCTGTTATTCCTATATCATTCAGGAAATTAGCCCCTTTAATCGCAATGATTGGACCTAGATTACTCTCGCTAAAGAATGAAAGTAATTGTGCAGCAAAGAACACTAAAACAATGTATGGTCCCATCGTACTCATCGATTTACCTAAGATATTTCCAAAATCTCTTGAACTAGTAATTGTCTTGGCACCCAGTCCATAGAAGAAACCAGGAATAAAGAAGAAGATTGTTAAAATTGGTACAATCCCTGAAATTAATGGTGAACCATCGATGATTGAACCAGTTTCCGGATTTCGTAAAATGCCATTTTCAGGAATAATTAATGCCAATAAAACAATCACATAGACAGCTGTTGATATTCCTGCCCATTTTAGTCCACGACTTTCTTCTTGTGAAATTGATTCAATTGCCTCAATTTCACCTGTATATTCCCCGAATCTTGGAATCGTGAACTTATGTGTAACCCATAAAGAAATAAATAAAAGGACAATGGCAGATACCACTATAAAATAATAGTTCATTGCAGGATTTGCCGCATAATTAGGATCTACAGTTTGAGCCGCTGGACCAGTAAAGCCAGCAACTAGTGTATCTGACATCCCGATAATGAAGTTCGCAGCAAAAGCCCCAAGAGTAGAGGCATACGCCATAACGAGTCCGACAAGCGGATGATATCCAAAAGCCATCAATACACTTGCTGCAAGTGGCGGCAATACGATTGGACCTGCATCCCCTGCTGCGTTCCCTACAATCGCAATTAAAATTATGATTGGAATAATTAGCTTTTTGGGAGTCGTTAAGACCGCACGCTTCATAATCGTTGAGAAGAATCCACTATTTTCAGCCATTCCAATCCCAATCATCATAACAAGAACCATACCAAGTGGAGCAAAAGAGGTAAAGTTCGTTACTGAATTTAGTAAAATTGCAACTAGACCATCACCAGTTACGAGATTAATTGCCTCCACTGCTTCCCCTGTCGTGGGATGTGTTGCTGATACATTGAATAACGATGCAATATAAGATGAAATCAAAGTAATGGCACAAAGAATAATGAACAATACGATTGGATCAGGTAACTTATTCCCTGCGTACTCAATCGAATCTAGCATTCGATTAAAAAAGGTATTATTTTTTTTCGTTGTAGTTTGCGACATACTATCTCCCTTCATTGGTGCATATGCTTATTTATTGTTGGGTTAAAGTTAATGCTGTAAAGACATGGAATCGTAATCCGTCTTTCAATGCTTGTTCATCAATATCAAACTTCGGATGATGGTGTGGATACGTGATTCCCTTTTCTTCGTTCCCTGCACCAATAATGACAAAGCAACCAGGCTTTTCATTACTGAATGCAGAGAAATCTTCTCCACCAAGAAGAGGATCAACCCACTCAAGTGTTCGATCAGGTAAGAACTCTTCAAGAACCTGTACAACTTCATCTGTTACGTGTTTGTCATTCATTACCGAACTATATCCATACGTATAGTTTACCTTTGCTTCAACACCGTTTGCTTTTGCAATCCCTTCAGTAATTTCAATGATACGATTTTTTACAAGTTCACGTACTTCAGGACTTAATGTTCGAACGGATCCACCAATTTCAACAGTATCTGGGATGACATTCAACGCTAACCCACCAGCTTTGAATTTAGTCACAGACACTACACTCGGTTGTAGTGGGTCAATGGACCGTGAGACTATATGATTAAGGCCAGTAACAATTTGTGCACCAGTCGCAAGAGGGTCAATTGTTAATTGAGGAGTTGAAGCATGTCCCCCTTTACCTTGTAATGAAATCTCAAACACATCACTTGCTGCTGTTAAAGCTCCATAACGGATGTGAATCGTACCAAAGGGAACTGTTGAAAATAAATGGACACCGACAACCTCATCAACTCCGTTAAGTACCCCAGCGGCAACCATCTCTTGTGCGCCTCCAGGAGGTAGTTCCTCTGCGTGTTGGAAAAGAAAGACGATTTCTCCACTTAAATCTTCTTTATGCTCCGTTAAAATCTTAGCTGCTCCTAACAACATCGATGTATGACCATCGTGTCCACAAGCATGCATGACACCATCTTTCGTTGAAGTAAACGGAAGCCCAGTTTCTTCTCTAATAGGCAAAGCATCCATATCTGCACGGAGAGCAATGACTTTTCCTGGCTTAGATCCCTTTAAACGGGCTACTACACTTGTTTTTGTCGGTCTTGATAATTCAAAACCACCAAAGCTTTCAAGAAGGTCATATACAAATTGAGAGGTATGATCCTCTTGAAAAGAAAGTTCCGGGTTTTGATGTAAATAACGACACCATTCGATTACATCCTGGTAAACATCATCTAATTGTAGAAGGATCTCATTCTTTTTCATAGTAACATCTCCCATTTCTTAAGTAATTTTTATAGAGCAGATCTGATATATAGTTTCTTAGAAAAATACTTTAGTACGTTAATATGATATAAGAATATACAAACTATTTCAATGGAAAATTATATTAATATTTTTCTGAATTAATAGTTTCATTTTGTTTTTCGTCTTAATACGAGTACACAGCGCCTGAATTACCCTGTGTTTTGCGGAATAAATCCTATTTCAAAAAACAAAAAGGCAATACCCTATAGGATATTACCTTTAATAACTATATCTTTTGTTAGAATTCTATTTATGTGCGTTATACCTAACTTAATATATTACCTTTTTTTCAATTATTGTAATATATCAATTTTCCCGTTCTCTGAACATTGTATCCTCTCCATTTTCAGCCACAATCGACTTAAAATCATGACCGGATGGATTTTGGAATAAGCGTATTCCAAACTCTGGAGCAACTGCAAAAAGATGGTCAAAAATATCAGCCTGAGTCGTTTCGTATACGTCCCATCTTACATCATTAGTAAAGGCATATATCTCCAGTGGTAATCCGTTCTCCGTAGGTGCCAATTGCCGTACCATCAATGTCATATCCTGATTGATACCGGGATGTTTTTGAAGATAATTGCTAATATAAGCCCTAAATACACCGACATTTGTCAAAGCCCTGCCGTTTACTGGATTACTACGATTAATATCATGCTTCATGTTGTATTCTTCAATTTCATGTTCTCTTTTTGTAATATAATCCGCTAGATAATGGATGTTTTTAAATTTCTCAATCATCTCTTCCGTACAAAATGAAATACTCGTTGAATCAATAAATAATGATCGCTTGATTCGTCGTCCACCGGATGTTTGCATTCCTCTCCAATTGATGAATGAATCGGATATAAGAGCATAACTTGGAATTGTCGTAATCGTTTTATCAAAATTTTGCACCTTAACTGTAACTAGAGATATGTCAATAATATCCCCATCTGCGCCGTACTTTGGCATTTCAATCCAGTCACCAACCCGAACCATATCATTGGAGGTCAACTGAATTCCTGCTACAAGCCCTAATAATGAATCTTTAAATACCAACAAGAATACAGCTGATAGTGCACCAATCCCACTGAGAAGAATAAAAGGACTCTTCCCCATTAAGTTTGCAATAACCAGGATGAATCCAAGGGTTATTACGACAATTTTCACAACCTGAACATATCCTTTTATTGGCCTAGTTTTAGAAATTTCATATGTTTGATAAATATCATTTATTGCATTTAAAATTCCATTAATAACCATTAATGCCACAATAATGATATAGACATTTGCAGCCATTCTAATAACATCATCATACGGCTCAAAGGTAGAAGCGAAGAAGTGAATGATAATTGCTGGAACAATATGGGATAGTCTGCGGAAAACCTTCCTCTCAAGAAGCATATTATCCCATGTAAATTTTGTACTAGTTACGATTTTTGTGATAATCCTAATGATCACTTTTTTTGTAATAAAATTAGCGATAATACAAAGAAGTGCGATAAAGAGAATCATTATTATCGTTGAAAGATACTTAACTACTGTTGGGTCCAATTCATATTCTAAAAGATATTTCTGAATTAATTTCATTTGTCTCCTCCATGGTATGTAAATTTCTCTGTTATCTTCTAAGGTGTATGAGTTCACCACGTATTGTGAGATGCTTTTTATTATATCAAATAATTTCTCCCTTTCCTTCATAAACACACATTAGATTTCGATAAACCAATCACCATACAAATTATTCGGATTGTAACAAATAATTACGTCTATATATATTAAATTGTTTTCTCAAAAAAAGACCTGACCACAAAAGTAGCCAAGTCCCTTTTTGATATTGTGGGTTAAACTCTTTTTAAATACTTGATGCTAGACTAAAAAGTAGACACAGATTGTTATAATAAATATATCAACTATAACGAGGTGTGTCTGTATGGCAA
>NZ_JBPFDQ010000047.1:0-21987 GCF_059415045.1 Ferdinandcohnia sp. SAFN-114
GATAGTCATATGCTTCAACCATTGGTCGAGTCGATTATGGATAAGGTAATGAAACCTATTGCTGTTGCTGCCGACGCAGCTTATAAAACACCGGCAATTTGTAATTTCCTAATAGAAAATGGCATTACCCCTGCACTTCCTTATACACGTCCCAAAACGAAGGAAGGTTTCATGCGTAAACATGAGTATGTTTATGATGAGCACTTTGATTGCTATATCTGTCCGCAAGGACAGACTTTAGTTTACACAACAACGACTAAGGAAGGATACCGACAGTACAAGTCCAATCCTTTAAAGTGCGTAAATTGTCCTTTACTAAAACAGTGTACTCAAAGTCAAAATCACCAGAAGTTAATACAGCGTCACATCTGGGAAGGCTATGTTGAAGAAGCTGACCACCTTCGACACACTGAAGAGGTAAAAGAGATATATGCTCGTCGTAAAGAATCTATAGAACGCGTCTTTGCTGATGCAAAAGAAAAGCATGGTATGCGATGGACAACTCTTAGAGGAATTAAAAAAATGTCCATGCAGGCGATGTTAACTTTTGCTGCAATGAACTTAAAGAAACTAGCAAATTGGACTTGGGCAGGTCCACAGCTTGCATAAATGATATGCAAGCTAGGACAGTATATACTCAAAAATAATTGACATTTTCGATAAAAAAGAAAAAGTAAAAGGCATTTGGGAATAAGAGAATTCCCAAATGCCTTTTGTCGACACTCTGAGAGAGCCCTTGGGCTCTCTTTTTTTGGGACAGAGGGACAGGTACAGTGTCCCAAAGGCCAGTAAGTATAAATTCCCCATTTTACGTCAACTACTCCTGTTCACCAGTCTTTCGACTAGGTGTTTTTTATTTTATAAAGGCTGTTTTCGCAAACTTCGTTGTTTTTTATATCGTTGACTTCCGCTTCAGGTGGAGGCTTTCCGCGGGCGTGGCTTGAGCCTCCTCAACGAAATGTGGAGGCGGCTTGCACAGAAACGAGAAAATTGGCCACTCCGACAAAGAGGCGTAATTTGCCTCTGAAGGAGGACTTGAAATTTCTCGAGTTTCTAGCCGCTACAACTGGACAAGTCGCTGCCGCTCCTGCGGGGTCTCGGTCTCAAGTCTCACACTTTTCCCGCTGGACATTGAATTTGCTTCCTTGAAATAACCCACGCACGAAGAAAATGTGAATACATTTTCGAGGAGTCGCTACCTTACACTCCAATCAACTAGTTTTGCCTTTATTATCAGAAAGCAACAATTTTTTAGGAAAGAGCCTTTATAAAAGGTGTTGTTGGGAAATTAACCTATTTTTCAAATGCTTTATTGACATATACAGTGTAACTGTATAAAATTAAACTATACAGTCAAACTATATAGTTAGCCTGAACTGAGGTGAAAGTTATGAAAAGAGATAAAAATATTCCACTAACAGAAACAGTTTATTACATTCTTTTGGCATTATTGGAGCCGGCACATGGGTACTTAATCCTCCAAAAAGTTGAAGAACTTAGTGATGGGCAGGTAAGGATGGCAGCGGGCACTCTGTATGGGGCTATCGATAATTTGCTAAAGTTGAAGTTTATCGAGCCTGTACCAAGTGAGGACAGCAGAAGGAAGGTTTATGTCATTACAGAAACAGGAAAAGAAATGTTGCAACTTGATTTAGAAAGAATGAAGCATATGATTCGAATAACCGAAGAGGCTTTTTAAAAAAAATGAGGTGAAGAGATGAGAAAATTAAAGTTATTCCTTAACTTTGAAAAAGAAGAAACATGGTTAAGTGAAATGGCTACAAAAGGCTATGAATTTGTTGGAAAGTCATTTACTTATCAATTTCGCCCTACAGAACCTGAAAATGTAAACATAAGAATTGATTACCGGAAATTTAAATCAAAAGAGGATTTTATCGACTATATAACTCTTTTCGAGGATTGCGGATGGAAGCATATTGCGGGAACAAAGAGTTCTGGCACACAATATTTTAAAAAAGTGAGTGAAAGTGCGGACGTGGATATTTTTTCCGATTCTGACTCCAGAGCTTTCCGATATAAAAGACTGTCAAAAATGTACTTGAGTCTTGCTATCTGTTATTTACCTATTCTTATCGCGTTATTCAACAATGATCATCAATACGCTTCTGCTCTTTTAAATCCAAAAGAATTATATTATACTCCTGGTTTATGGGAAAAGACTGGAATGGACTTTTGGGGAGCTTTTCTTTTTGAAACACCATTTGCACTCTTCAGAGGAATCGTAGTTTTTTGTTTCCCAATCATGGTAATGCTCTACTTTATTTTCAGCATCAAAGCCGATCAAAACTATAAAAACTCACTAAAATAAGTGGGATAGGTACAGTTCTCCACCATGAACCCCAACGCTGGAAACAGAGGAGTCGTCCCAATTTTACCGAATAGTACCACTTACCACAAATAAAAACCAACATCCCATTTTTCAAGTTTGTCGTGCACGTAATTGATTTATTGTACAATATAATATCAAAAGAGTCCCTCGAGATTTTTCGAACATGTGCGAATAGCGCAGTTCTGGATTTTAAAAAGAATTGACACAATTCAAGAACAAGATTATGTAAAGACTAAGCGAATTTATTGGGCTGGGCTCTCTTTTGGTAGTATAATGAAAAAGTGATGAAAATGTGTCAAAATGCACACAAGGTAACTTGTACATGTGTTATTCTAACTATATATATAACTGTTGGAGGTTTTTAGAAAATGCAACGAACTATAGATAACGAAAAAGATCCGAAAAAGCCTGTTCCTACAACATTTTCAAGAACGAATCCATTTCAAGCAAAAGTTCTAAAGAACATTAACTTAAATGGGGAAGGTTCTAGTAAGGAAACCAGACATATTGAACTTTCATTAGAAGGTTCAGGATTCTCGTACATCCCTGGTGATACACTTGGAATTGCACCTTCAAATGATCCAGAATTAGTCGCAACCCTTCTTGAGGAAATGAAATGGGATGCAGATGAGGTTGTAAAAGTCGGTCGTAAAGGTGAAACGATGCCTCTCAAAGAAGCATTGATTACGTATTTAGATATCACATTACTTACAAAGAAAATATTGCAGGGTGCAGCAGCATTCACTGATAATGAAGAGCTGCAAAAGCTTGTGGAAGATACAGCGGCAATAAAAGAATATTGCGATGGTCGGGACTTACTTGATATGCTGCGTGACTTTCGTCCATGGAAGGCTTCAGCCCAAGATATCGTTGCTTTATTAAGACAAATGGTACCTAGACTTTATTCTATTGCGAGTAGTTTAGCGGCACATCCAGATGAAGTTCATTTAACAATCGGTGCGGTGCGCTATACTGCGCACGGTCGTGAACGCAAAGGAGTTTGCTCTGTACAATGTGCGGAACGAGTTCAGGAAGGCGATACTCTTCCAGTTTTCGTTCAAGTTAATAAACACTTCCATTTACCAGAAGAATTAGATAAAGATATTATTATGGTTGGTCCTGGAACTGGGATTGCACCATTCCGTTCATTTATCGAAGAACTTGCTGTAAATAAGGCAACAGGTCGATCTTGGTTGTTCTTTGGAGATCAGCATAAGGCGACTGACTTCTTGTATCAAGACGAGTTGGAAAAATACAATCAAGACGGAATCTTGACAAAAATCAACGTAGCTTTCTCACGTGATTCAGCTCAAAAAGTATATGTGCAGCATAAGATGCTTGAGCATGGTAAAGAATTATTTGAGTGGATAAACAACGGTGCTTATTTCTATGTTTGTGGAGATAAAGAACATATGGCAAAAGATGTGAATGAAGCCCTTCTCACAATCATTGAACAAGAAGGCAGCATGGACAGAGAAGCTGCAGAAGCATACCTTAAAGATATGAAAACACAAGGTCGTTACCTACGCGACGTATATTAATAGTAAAGTTTACGAACCCTTCGCAATAGGCGAGGGGTTTTTTAAATGCAAGAATAGTGATTTTATATAAAATGACTTGCGGAAGTCACTAAAAAACTTTAAGAAAATGGTTGTAAAACGCTTTCATATGTTTTATACTTTCACTAAACCGGTTTACTAAATCGGTTTAGTGAAACTTCTATTAAGTGTTTAGGAGATAAATAGATGAAAAAGATAACAATTGCTGATGTTGCAAAACATGCTGGTGTTTCAAAAAGCACCGTTTCCCAATATTTAAATCAGCGTTTCGATTATATGCGCGAGGAAACGAAAGAGCGAATTGAAGATGCTATAGAGAAACTTGGATACAGACCAAACATTTTAGCAAGGAGTTTAAAACAAAAATCTACAACAACTATCGGAGTAATCGTTGCAAATATCTTGCATGAATTTTCTACACAAATTATTCGAGCAATTGAAGATGTTTGCAATGAAAGAGATTTCCACGTCATTGTATGCAATGCAGACGATAATCCGGATAAAGAGAAGAAATATATTGATATGTTACGGGCGAAACAAGTTGATGGACTGATTGCTATTCCGACAGGAGAGAATGTCTCATTATATCAAGACCTAGTGAAGGAGAATTTCCCATTTGTTTTTATTGACCGCTTGATTGAAGGTGTAGATATCGACGCAGTATTACTAGACAACGAGAAAGCATCTTATCTAGCGGTAGAGTCATTTATTAAACATGGATATTCCAAGGTTGCGATGTTAGCACCTTCTCTACACTCGAATATCACACCGCGTATTGAGAGATTAAATGGATATAAAAAAGCGTTGGAACAATACCAAGTCCCCCTAAATGAGGAATATCTTGTTAATTGTGAGATTTCAGAAATGCAACAAGTGTTAGATCGATTGTTACATTTACAACATCCACCGAACGCAATTCTGGCAGGTAATGACTTAGTGTTATATGAAGTATTGGCTTATTCAAAGAAACTAAATATCCAAATTCCTGATGATGTCGCTTTAATTGGCATAGATGACGTCTCATATGCAGAGGTCTTTAGTCCAGCCTTAACAACTATTGCACAACCTACTTTTTTAATGGGAGAAAAAGCAGCAAATATATTATTCGAGAAGATCCAAAACAAAGATCATATAAACCAGGCGGGTATATATCGGTTTGAACCTCGATTACTTGAAAGAGAATCTTATTAAAATGAAGGGTGATAGAAAGTGAAAAAAATAATTGAAACAGTTGCCGAAGAAGTTTCTGGTGTATTAGGACAAATTGATGAAAGTAAAACGTTGGAATTAGCGAATGAATTACAAAATGCCAAGCGAATATTTATTGCCGGTACAGGACGTTCTGGCCTAGTGGGTAAGGTATTTGCAATGCGTTTAATGCATTGTGGATATTCAGTTTTTGTTGTGGGTGAAACGATTACACCAAGCATAGAAACTGGTGATCTCTTGGTTTTAATCTCTGGATCAGGAAATACAGGATCTCTTGTACAGTATGCAGGAAAGGCAAAAGAAATTGATGCAAAAGTTGTGTTGGTTACAACGAACGTGGATTCTTTAATCGGGCAACTCAGCGATATATCAGTAAGAATTCCAGCAGCAACAAAAAAACGCATAGCATCTGAACCTAGTACTATACAGCCGCTTGGTAGTCAGTTTGACCAATCTGCTCACCTGCTTTTAGATGCAATTATTGTTTACCTTTTACAAAAAAGTCCTGAAGGTAAAAGTCATTCCAACTTAAATCAAAAACATGCAAACCTAGAGTAATGTTTGTTTCAAATGAAATTATATTGGGAGGTTGAAGGTGAATGAAAAATAAATACATTTTCATATTACTCGTTTTTTTAACCATAGGACTATTAGCAGGTTGTAATAGTGCAGAAGTGGATGCAGATGGAGATGGGAAAATCAAGATAATCGCAGCACATAACCAAACATCTCCAGATAATCCATATCAAGCAGGAATGTTGAAATTTAAAGATGTTGTGGAGCATGAATCAAATGGAACTATTGAAGTTGAAGTGCATGCCGGAACAATTGGAACAGAAGAATCACAGTTAGTTGAAAAACTTCAACTAGGTGCAGCGGACGTGGTACTCGTTTCGCCAGGTTTTATGACACAAACAGGGATTAGAGAAGTAGATTTATTTTCTGCTCCATATCTCTTTACTAGTTATGACCATTGGTTAAGCGTAGTAGATGGTGAGGTTGGTAAAGAAATGGCTGATATTATTAATGAAAAATCAGATAACTCTTTTAAACTACTAGGTTATTGGTCTGCTGGGGTAAGACATTACTATGGAAAGAAACCGCTTAACTCTATTAGCGACTTGAAAGGAATGTCAATCCGTACCCAAACTTCTGGTGTTGTTTCAGATTTCTGGGAGGCAACCGGAGCCATTCCATCAGGAATTTCATGGGGAGAGCTTTATCAAGGATTACAACAAGACGTTGTTGACTCATCTGAAAACGCTTACCCATTTTTTGTTCAACAAGCTCATCACACAACAAAAAATGGGAAATACATTACCGAAACTGGCCATGACTATACAACAAGATTCTTATTAATCAATGGGAAAAAATTTGACAACCTTTCTAAAGAACAGCAGGACATCATTTTAAAAGCTGCTGAAGAATCGGTAAAAGCAGAACGTGAAGCAACAAACAAACAAGATGTAGAGTATAAGCAAAAAGCAGTTGAAGAAGGCGCAATTGTAAATGAAATTGATAGGCAACCATTCATAGATATTGCAAGACCTATTCTTGAAGACTTTGCAAAGGAAATTGAAGTAGAAGGTTTATTACAAAAGATTATTGAACTCGAATAGTTAGGGGGATTCAAATGAAGCGTTTTGTCCAGACACTTGAAAAATTACAAATCACGCTTGGGGTATTTTTCTTAAGTATTTTCTTTATTGTGATTTTGTTACAAATTATTACCAGACATTTAGGGATATCTGTAATTTGGACAGAAGAGGTAGCGAATTATTCCTTTATTTGGTCGATATTCATGGGCGCAGCGGTAATGGTGAATCGTAGGGAACATTTCAACTTTGATTTCATCATTAAAAAGCTAACAGGAGTAAAGGAGTTAACATTAAAAATTTTTAACGATCTTGTTTTAATTTCATTTAATATTTGTATTTTTTTCCTAGGTCTTATCGTTGTAAATGAATTTTGGAATTACACATGGGCTACGTTTCCTGATATGAAAATGGGGTATATTTGGATCGCAATTCCTATTATGGCGGGTACCATGATTATTTACTCGGTATCACATTTAATTAACCATGTTCAAGAATATAAAGCGAAGGAGGTTAGATCATAATGGGATTTATACTTCTTGGATTATTTATCATCTTAATGTTAATTGGAGTTCCAATCGCCTTTGTAATCGGAATCGTTGCTTTGCTTGGTATTTTTGGAATCCCTTACACTCCTGAAGCCACTGTTCCAATGAAGATGGTGAATGGACTTGATTCGTTCGTTCTATTAGCAGTGCCGTTATTTATTTTAGCTGCTAATT
This sequence comes from Ferdinandcohnia sp. SAFN-114, assembly GCF_059415045.1. Classification (NCBI taxonomy): domain Bacteria; kingdom Bacillati; phylum Bacillota; class Bacilli; order Caryophanales; family Bacillaceae; genus Ferdinandcohnia; species Ferdinandcohnia sp. SAFN-114. Next base: position 7,436 of record NZ_JBPFDQ010000047.1, read on the forward strand.
TAATGAACTCTGGAAAAATTTCCGAAAAGCTCATTAACTTAGCACTTGCAATTGTTGGTCCGATTCGCGGGGGACTAGCCCATGCAAACGTGCTAGTATCTATGATGTTTGCTGGTGTGTCTGGCGCAGCACAAGCAGATACAGCCGGGGTAGGTAAAATCCTAATTCCGAGCATGTTAAAACAGGGATATGACAAAGAAACCGCAGTTGGAGTTACGGCTGCATCCTCAACTGTAGGGGTCGTAATACCACCTAGTATTCCGATGATTATTTTCGCAGGTTTAACTAATGCTTCGATTGGTGCGTTGTTTCTTGGTGGAATTGTGCCAGGCATCTTAATTGGTTTAGGTATGATGATTTTTATATACATTCTTGCTAGAAAAAGAAATTATCCACGCTCCAAGCGTGTAGAGATGAAAAAATTTGCTAAATTATTCTTTGAAGCAATTCCAGCATTACTAACCCCAATTATTATCATTGGTGGAATCATTTCAGGTTTCTTTACTGCAACAGAAGCGGCGGCAGTTGCATCGCTTTACACGTTGATTGTATGTATGTTCTATTACAAAACGTTAAAAGTAAAAGACCTACCAAAAATTTTAATGGATACGTTAGCATTGAGTTCATTATCATTGTTCGCGTTAGCAGCTGCAAGCGCACTTGGAGAATTAATGAGCTACTATCAATTAGGAACGATAGCCCAAGAATTCTTTGCGAATAATGTTGGGACAGAATGGTTATTTATTATCATTGTTATCGGGTTCTTCCTGTTTGTAGGAACTTTTATGGATGCTATCCCAGCGATGATACTATTCGTACCGGTTATTCTACCAACTGCTCTGCAGTTTGGAATTGATCCAGTACACTTAGGTTTAATTGTTGTAATTACGTTAGCAATAGGATTGATTACACCTCCATACGGATTATGTCTATTATTAGCGGCTAAAATTGGGGATATGTCCATCGAGAGGTCGTTTGTTGCAGTAATACCGTATATTGCAATTATCATTGTGGTATTATTATTTATTGCGTTTTTCCCAGAAATTGCATTTTATATTCCAAAATTGATTAATCCTGGTCTATTTTAAGGATTTACAGGGGTGAGCGATAGCGTGGATAACGATAAACGAATTGCGGCTGAAGAAGCAGTTAAATTTGTGAAAAATGGTATGACAGTTGGATTAGGATCTGGCTCTACAGTAAACTTGATGCTAAAAAAATTGAGTGAACGTGTGAAGGAGGGGCTTCACATTAAAGGAATCCCATCGTCGAAAAAAACAGAACGTCTAGCAAAAGAACTGGGCATTCCGTTAACTGACTTTTCCACGACTACACATATTGATCTTGCCATTGATGGTGCTGATGAAATCGATAAGGAACTAAACCTGATTAAGGGTGGGGGAGGCTCACTAGTAAGAGAAAAGATAGTTGACGCTTGCGCAGATGAATTGATTATTATTGCCGATTCTACAAAATTAGTTCCTAAGCTAGGTGCTTTCTCTCTACCAGTGGAGGTTATACCATTTGGATTTGAGGTGACAGTAAAGAGTATTGAAAAAATCGGCGGAATTCCATCGCTACGAATGAAAGAAAATCAAGTGTTTATATCTGACAATAGAAATTACATTTTAGATTGTGACTTTGGACTTATTGATGATGCGATTCAATTACATGAGAGGTTGATTAAGTTAGTTGGGGTAGTTGATACAGGTCTATTTGGTGAGATGGCAGACAAAGTGATTGTGGCTCGGAATGGTAATATCGAAATTCACACAAGAAACTAATTGGCAGCTCCCCTTGTTCAACAAGTGGCAAGTTGAGCTGTGTACAATTTGGCAGAAATAAAGTTTTGGAGGAATCGGTTATGAAAGACGTGATTACGATTGGGGAAGCAATGATTGCATTTAACCCTACTGCAACTGGACCGATGAAATTTGTAAATGGATTTGAAAAAAAAATAGGTGGAGCAGAGCTCAATTTAGTAATTGGGTGTGCGCGACTTGGGTTGAAAACCGGATATATTAGCCGCTTAGGTAACGATGAGTTTGGAAAATACATTCTAAATTTTGCTCGCGGTGAGGGAATTGATGTTTCACAGGTAGAATTTGTTGACGGATATCCAACATCTTTAAATTTTAAAGAAATTATGGAAGATGGAAATGTTAGAACTTTTTATTATCGAGACAAATCCCCTACACTTGCCATGAGTGAAGATGACTTAGATGAAAACTACTTCCAACAAGCAAGAATTCTACACATTACTGGGATTTATCCAGCCATCGGCTCTGTTAACATCAAAGTAATCTATCAAGCTATTAAGCTTGCAAAGAAGTATGGGTTAAAAATTTCCTTTGATCCAAATATAAGACTTCGCATGTGGAGTAAGGAAGAAGCCAGAAAAGTGTTATCTGAGATTCTACCACACGTGGACATCTTACTTGCAGGGGACGAAGAAATGGAAATTATCATCGGTGAAAAGAACCCTGAAACAATTATTGAAAAGATGAAAGCAATGGGCATATCTTTTATTGCTATCAAACAAGGGGAAAAAGGATCAGTCGGTTATTTTAACGGTGATATGATAAAATCACCGGCAATAAAGGCGTCAAAGGTAGTGGATACGGTTGGTGCCGGTGATGGATTTAATGCCGGTGTCCTTTACGGTATTTTAAAAGGTTGGCCACTTGAAAAAACGCTACATTTTGCAAATACAATTGGTTCAATGGTTGTAAGCGTAAAAGGAGATAATGAAGGACTGCCTTATATTGAAGATGTTCAGGCAAAGCTCGGGGAAGTTGAACGAATTGAAAGGTAAGTAGAAATTTCTATTCTTACTTGGTAATGGGAATATGAGGTGATTAGATTGAAATTACAGTTAGCATTAGATAGATTAACAAAAGAAGAGTGTATTCGAATTGCAAAAGAAACTGAAGAAAGTACTGATATCCTAGAAATTGGAACAGGTGTCATTAAAGAGTATGGAATGTCCATTATCAGAGAAATGCGTTCGCTATTCCCAACAAAAGTGATTCTTGCTGATATGAAAACCTGTGATGCAGGGAAACATGAGTCACTTCAAGCATTTGATGCAGGTGCAGATATTACGACCGTAATGGCATTTTCGTCCAACATTACAATTAAAGATACACTAGACATAGCCAAAGAAACAGGAAATCAAATCATGATTGATTTATTAGAGGTCCATTCCAGAGAAAGGCTAATAGAGCTTAAAGAGCTTGGTGTAAAACTAGTAAGTCTACATGTTGGAAAAGATAAACAAACAGAAGGGAACTTTAACACCGAATTATTTTCACTTGTTGAGGGCTTTGGCTTTGAGGTAGCCGTTGCGGGTGGAATTAAACTCGAAAACATACCTGATATTGCTGTTTATAACCCAGACATTATTATTGCAGGTAGTTCTATCACAGGAGCTGAAAATCCTGCATATATGGCAGCCAAAATGAAGAATGGATAAAACTCGACAGCGACTCGACTGAGAACTGTCGAGTTTTTTTATGAAAAAGTATAGTGGAATAGTCGTGGGACAAGGGACCTGTCCCTGTGACCCATTTTTTATTGTGGTGTTACATAGTTGGTGTTAAAATATGGTTAAGTAACATTGGTAATTGGAGGAAAATCCTATGGAGTTTGTTGAACCTATCAAAAGAATTGCTGATATTAAGGGTATGAAGGAAGTATTGAGTCAACATTCACAGCGGGATTTGTTGTTCTTTGTCTTTGGGATCAATACAGGGATGAGGGTTAGTGAATTACTTTCTTTAAAAGTCGGTGATATCTGGGATGGGCAGGATATAAAAGAATTTGTTTCTATAGAAGGCCCCCACACAGATGAAGTAACTGACTTCTATATTAATCTCAGTGTGAAGAAAGAACTAAGGAAATATTTAAGCCAAGTTGATTTACAGGAGTGTGATTATTTATTCAAATCAAAAAAGAATAATAAACCAATTACTCGTCAGCAAGCATACAGAATTATTAATCATGCAGCAAAAGAGGTCGGAATTCCAGGAAAAATAGGGACTCACACCTTAAGGAAGACATTTGGATATCATGCCTATCGGAAGGGAATAGCTGTTTCCATCTTATCAAAGATCTATCGTCACCAGTCTTCTGCAGAAACATTACATTATATCGGTATTGAAAAAAACGAAAAATACATTATAAAAGTGGATGTTAATTTATAATCCATTATTTGGAAATCTATCCTGTGTAATACCCACATTAATATACTAGATTTCTATTTTTTAGGTAATACAAATTTACTAGAAAGGAATGATCTAAAATTGCATGTTTTAGTTTCTAAACTTGTGGAAGTTTTGTATGCCGTTCTCCCTATTACCGCTATTGTCTTGATACTAAACTTTACTTTAGTTCACTTAGATATGACACTAATAGTTCGCTTTATCATTGGAGCGATTTTAATCATTATTGGATTGTCTATCTTTTTATTTGGAGTCGATCTTGGAATTACGCCAATTGGACAGTCAATGGGGGCAAGTATTGCAAAATCTAATAAAATATGGATTGTGGTGATAGCTGGATTAGCGCTAGGATTTTTCATCTCCATTGCCGAACCTGATTTACATATACTCGCCGGACAGGTTGACCTTGTTACATCTGGATTGATTTCTAAGGCTAGTCTTGTTGTGATTGTTTCGATTGGAATTGGTGCTTTAATTGCGGTGGGTCTTGCAAGAATTGTTTACAACTTTCCTTTATATAAATTGTTATCCATTTTGTATTTAATCATCTTTGTACTCGCCATATTCACTTCTCCAGAATTTTTAGCCATATCATTTGACGCTTCAGGGGCAACGACTGGGGCATTGACGGTTCCTTTTATTTTAGCGCTTGCCTTAGGGGTTTCTACACTAAAAAAGGATAGTAAAGCTTCAGAGAAAGATAGCTTCGGTTTAGTTGCAATCGCCTCTACAGGTGCGATCATCTCTGTCATGATCATGAACATCATTGCCAAAACGGATAAAATCTCAGGAAGTTTGGAAAATAATGAGGTTTCAAGCTCTATTATTGGACCTTTCTTGCACAAATTTCCAATCATAGCGTTTGAAATCATTATTGCGCTACTACCAATCTTAATCCTTTTTCTTATTTTTCAAAAAGTCTCATTTAAAAAGTCTAAAAAAGCAGTACGGAAAATTATAATGGGTCTCTTATTTACATTTATCGGACTTGTCCTGTTTTTAGTCGGAGTGAATGCTGGATTTATGGATGTAGGTACTGCAGTTGGGTATAGTATTGCATCTTTAGACAGTAAAGCATATCTTGTTATTGTAGCTTTTATCTTGGGGCTTGTAACAATATTGGCAGAACCTGCTGTTCACGTGTTGACACATCAAATAGAAGATGTTACAAGTGGGTATGTACCGAGAAAGACGGTCATGTTTTCTTTATCTATAGGAGTAGGTATTGCGGTCGCGTTGTCGATACTAAGAATATTAATTCCCGAATTACAGTTATGGCATTATCTTCTGCCAGGTTATATTATTGCGATAGCCATGACTTATTTTGTACCAAAACTGTTTGTCGGGATTGCATTTGATTCAGGTGGTGTTGCCTCAGGTCCAATGACAGCAACATTTATCTTAGCGTTTATTCAAGGTGCTGCTGAGGCAATTGACGGTGCAAATGTCCTAATTGATGGATTTGGAATGATTGCAATGGTCGCGTTAACACCATTAATTGCTTTACAGGTATTAGGATATGTATTTAAATTAAAATCAAAAAAAGGAGGACTGGAGAAGAATGTTGGGTAATTCTGAATCAGCCGACTTTGAACTGGTTTGCATAATTGTAAATCATGGTATGGGAAGTAAAATCATGCAAACAGCTAAGAAATTCGGAATATCAGGAGGAACAGTGTTGTTAGGAAAAGGCACAATAAAAAATCGCCTCTTAGAATTCTTAGCTTTAAATGACGTTAGAAAAGAAATTGTTATCATGGTCTCGAATAATAAGGTAGCGGAACAAGCGCTAGATCAGCTTGATGAAAAATTTAAATTCTCTAAACCTAATCATGGAATAGCATTTACGACTTCTGTTGGTCATATTGTTGGAGCAAGTAGCTGTAAAAGTGAAGAAATTAAAGAAGAGGAAGGTGCAGACAATCCAATGTATCATGCGATTACAGTGATTGTAGAAAAGGGTAATGCCGAAGATGTGATTGATGCAGCGGTCGAAGCTGGTTCTAAGGGTGGTACAATCATGAATGCAAGAGGTTCTGGAATCCATGAAACAAGTAAACTATTTTCAATGGAAATAGAACCTGAAAAAGAGATTGTATTAATTTTAGCTGAGACAGCAAGCACAGATGCAATTGTAGAATCAATTAGGAAAAAAATAAAAATCGATGAACCAGGAAATGGTATCATTTTTATACAAGATGTTAAAAAGACGTACGGAATTTATAAATAAAATGAGGTGCTAGCACTGACGTGTTATAGAAGAGTCAGGGTTGGCACTTTTTTATTTTTAAAAAAGTAATTACAAGTTAGTTGTTTCACTATACAAAGTATATTGAATATGATTTAATGAATGTGTAGGTATCATAAAAGTTACTGGAGGCTGTTATGGTGAAAAACACAAAACCTAATGAACCAATCGTTACACATATTTTTACAGCAGATCCTTCTGCACACGTTTTTGAAGGAAAACTCTATATTTATCCATCACATGACCTTGAACACGATGAACCGTCAAATGATAATGGGGACCAATATAAAATGGAAGATTACCACGTTTTATCCATGGAGGATATGGAAGGACCTATTGTAGACCATGGGGAAGTACTTCATATAAAGGATGTACCATGGGCAAGTAAGCAAATGTGGGCACCTGATGCAGCTTACAAAAATGGCAAGTACTATTTTTACTTTCCTGCACGTGATAAAGAAGGTATTTTCAGAATTGGAGTTGCGACAGGGAATAGCCCAGCTGGACCTTTTACACCAGAGGAAAATTATATACCAGGAAGCTTTAGTATCGACCCTGCTGTTTTTGTAGATGAAGATGATAGCGCTTTTATGTATTTCGGAGGGCTTTGGGGTGGTCAGCTTGAAAAATGGCAAACGGGCTCATTTAAATCTGAGGTTACAGAAGGACCAGCTCCTACAGAACCTGCATTAGGGCCGATCTTCGCAGAATTAAATGATGATATGCTTACTTTTAAAAGTGAACCGAAGGAAATTTCAATTGTTGACGAGAATGGAAACCCAATATTAGCAGGTGACGAAGACCGTCGTTATTTTGAAGGACCGTGGGTTCATAAATACAATGGACTTTATTATCTATCCTATTCAACTGGAACAACACATAAAATTGTATACGCTGTCAGTGAAAATCCACAAGGACCATTCGTGTTCAAGGGGACAATTCTTAAGCCAGTAATTGGTTGGACAACCCATCATTCAATTGTTCAATTTAAGAATAAGTGGTATCTCTTCTACCATGACTGCTCTTTATCAAATGGGATTAACCATAAGCGCAGCGTTAAATTTACAGAACTTAAATACAATGAAGATGGAACAATTCAAACAATTAATCCATATGGAGATAAATAATGTAGAGATTCGACAGGACAGCCTGTCGAATTTTTTTATAAAAAAAGCCCTGCTTTCTATTAAAAGCAGGGGAGAGACGTGGGCGAGTTTCCTTAACCTTTGATAAAGTTGTCTACAGCGAAGGCTGATAGACCTAACGAGGTTGAGTATTTACCGAGTTTTGAAAAATTGAGTTGCAAGTCGTTTTGGTGGAATGCGAGTGTGTGTTTTTCAATCGTATTCCGGATAGGTGATTCGATCCATTCTTTCGCTAATGCAAGTCGATTTCCGATGATGACCTGTTCGGGGTTAAAAGTATTAATGATGTTATTAATTCCAAGTCCTAGATAGTGTCCAATCTCTTCAAAGAGGTGCTTCGCTTTTTTGTCACCATTCTTCGCTAACTCAAGTAACCCTTCCAGTGATTTAATACTAGCATCAGACATTTCGAGTAATGCTTGCTCTGATGCATAAGCTTCCCAGCATCCACGACTTCCACAGTTACAACGCTTACCGTTCATGTCAATAATCATATGTCCCATCTCACCGGAGAATCCATTTATTCCTTTATAAAGCTCCCTGTTAACAATGATTCCGACACCAATTCCTATACCAGCGCTGATATAAAGAATGTTTTTGTGGTTTTGTCCTATACCAAAATTCTGTTCACCAACAGCCCCGGCGTTTGCTTCGTTTTCGATAATAACTGGAACATTGTAGAGTTTTTCAAGCTCCTCCTTTAATTGGATATTACTCCATCCAAGATTCGGAGCTAGCAGGACGGACCCCTCATTATTAACAATTCCCGGTACACCAACTCCGATACCGACAATTCCGTACCTGCTCTTTGGCATTTCATCCATTAGCGACTGAATCATTTTTTGTAAAATATCCATGATTGACGCATAAGTAGTGTGGCTCAGTGTTTGGCTTTTTTCAATTAAAATATTCCCTTTTAAATCGGTAAGGACAGATAGCACATAGTTTACACCAATATCGATTCCAATTGCATAACCTGCATCCTTATTGAAGTGAAGAATCACGGGACGTCGACCTCCACTAGAGACACCTGGTCCTGATTCAAAAATTAAATCTTCCTCTAATAATTCAGTAACTAAAGTTGAAACTGTTGTTTTATTTAAGCCTGAAGTCTGAGCAATATCTGCACGTGAAATTGGCTCGTTTTCCATAATTAATTGAAGGACGAGTGCTTTATTATTTTTTTTAACAACCTGTTGATTCCATGTCATCGTTCTCACTGATTTAACTCCTTATTTGGTATTGTGTTTATTTTATCATAAAACTTAGTATGGTGAATATACGAATGTGAAACTCAGTATATATAAGGAATGGGGGATAAATTAAGTACGTATAAATATAATAGTAAAATAATTTTCGAGATACTTAGTTTATTGTATAGACAAACTTTGTAAGCGGTGTTATACTCTGATTATGGAAGCTTGCTTAAAGATGACAAGCTTTTGATAGCATTAAAAAAAATTTCTAAATACCAGGAGGAATAACCCGATGGCTTATTTCGATTCAGTTAACAAAATTAAATATGAAGGCGCTAAATCTACGAATCCTTTTTCATTTAAATATTACAATCCAGAAGAAAAAATTAATGGCAGGACAATGGAGGAAATTCTTCGTTATTCTGTTGCATACTGGCATACATTTACTGCTGATGGAACAGACCCATTTGGTGTAGGGACTGCAGTACGTCCTTGGGATCACCTTAAGGGTTTAGACTTAGCAAAAGCTCGTGTTGAAGCATCTTTTGAGCTTTTTGAAAAATTAGATGTTCCTTTCTTTGCGTTCCATGATGTTGATGTAGCTCCAGAAGGTAGTACATTGAAGGAAACGAATGAAAATCTTGATGTCATTATTGCAATGATTAAAGATTACATGAAGACAAGCAAAGTAAAATTACTTTGGAACACAGCTAATATGTTCACAAACCCACGCTATACACACGGTGCTGCGACTTCTCCAAATGCAGATGTATTTGCTTACTCTGCTGCAAAAGTAAAAAAAGGATTAGAAGTTGCTAAAGAACTTGGTGCAGAAAACTATGTTTTCTGGGGTGGCCGTGAAGGTTACGAAACACTTTTAAACACTGATATGAAGCTTGAGATGGACAACTTAGCTCGTTTCTTCCACATGGCCGTTGACTATGCGAAGGAAATTGGATTAAATGTTCCATTCTTAATTGAGCCAAAACCAAAAGAGCCTACTAAGCACCAATATGATTTTGACGTAGCTACAGGTCTAGCATTCTTACAAAAATATGACCTAACAGATTACTTCAAGTTCAATATTGAAGCAAACCACGCAACACTTGCTGGTCATACATTTGAGCATGAGTTAAGAACAGCTCGTATTAATGGTATGCTTGGTTCAGTTGATGCAAACCAAGGGGATACATTACTTGGCTGGGATACAGATGAATTCCCAACAGACCTATATACAAACACATTAGCAATGTATGAAATTCTGCAAAATGGTGGACTAGGCAATGGTGGTCTAAACTTTGATGCAAAAGTAAGAAGAGGTTCATTTGATACAGATGATCTTTTCCACGCACATATTGCGGGTATGGATGCTTTTGCGGTTGGCTTAAAGGTGGCTAATAAACTAATCGAAGATAAAGTGCTTGATAACTTTGTAGAAGAGCGCTATAGCAGTTATACGAAAGGCATTGGCTTAGAAATCGTAGAAGGAAAAACCAACTTCCGTGAGCTAGAAGCATATGCACTTGGATTAACTGAAATTAAAAATACATCAGGTAGAACAGAACGCTTAAAAGCGTTAATCAACCAATATCTACTAGAAACTTTAAATGCTTAATGAATAGAAAACAAGAATGTGCTGGGTGTATGCTACTCCAGCACATTTTTGTAGAAAAGGATGAGACGGATGAAATATGTAATCGGTGTGGACCTCGGAACAAGCGCTGTAAAAATTTTGCTTGTAAATCAGAACGGGGAAGTAGCAGGTGAGGTATCGAAATCATATCCACTTATAATTGAGAAATCAGGTTATAGTGAACAAAATCCGGAAGAATGGGTTGAAAAGACAACTGCAGGTCTAAAAGAACTTGTTGCTCAATTCAATGGGGACGTAAATGATATTGAAGGAATTAGTTTCTCTGGACAAATGCATGGACTAGTTTTACTAGACAATGAAAATCAAGTGTTGAGAAACGCAATTTTATGGAATGATACAAGAACGACGAAGCAATGTGAGCAAATCTATGAGACTTTTGGTAGGGAACAACTATTGGAAGTAACAAAGAACCCTGCATTAGAAGGTTTTACATTGCCGAAAATTCTTTGGGTAAAAGAAAATGAGCCGCAAATATTCGAACGCTCCAATCTGTTCATGCTTCCGAAGGATTATTTACGTTATCGAATTACAGGTGCCATTCATATGGAGTACTCAGACGCGGCGGGGACATTGATGTTAGATGTGGCAAATCGTGAATGGAGTAAGGAAGTATTAAATGCATTTGGACTTGTGCCAGAATTTTGTCCACCTTTAGTGGAGTCACACGACTTTGTTGGTACGGTAATTCCTGAATTTGCTGAGATAACAGGACTATCTAAGGCTACTAAGGTGTTTGCTGGAGGAGCGGATAACGCTTGTGGCGCGATTGGTTCAGGAATCTTGTCGGAAGGTAAGACTCTCTGCAGCATAGGCACTTCAGGTGTAGTGTTGTCCTACGAGGAACGAAATGATCTTGATTTTGAAGGTAAGGTTCACTATTTTAACCATGGTGAAGAAAACACGTATTATACAATGGGTGTCACTCTTGCGGCAGGATATAGCCTGAGTTGGGTTAAGGATACGTTTGCAAAAGAAGAGACTTTCGATCAATTTTTAGAGGGTATCGAGGAAGTGCCTTCAGGTAGCAACGGATTATTATTTACACCTTATATTGTAGGTGAAAGAACACCACATGCAGATTCGAATATCCGAGGCAGCTTTATTGGTATTGATGCAGCCCATGAACGAAAGCATTTTGCCCGTGCGGTACTCGAAGGAATTACATTTTCTTTGAACGAGTCGATTGAAATCTTCAGAAATAGCGGCAAAACGATAGATACAATTATATCAATTGGCGGCGGTGCAAAAAACGAAGCTTGGCTACAAATGCAGGCCGATATTTTTAACGCGAAAATAGAGAAATTAACATCTGAACAAGGTCCTGGAATGGGAGCAGCCATGCTTGCTGCATATGGCAGTGGATGGTTTGAATCATTAAAAGAATGTGCGGATACGTTCCTGCAAACTTCGAAAACATATGAACCAATTCCAGAAAATGTGGAAGCGTACCAAAAAATATTTGCCATCTACCAACAAGTTTATACCCAAACAAAAGCTCTCAACGAACAGCTAAGAGCCTTTAGAAAATAATGGGACGGGGACAGGTCCCCTGTCCCACTTTCCATTTAAATGAAACAGATTGAAGGCCAGTATTATTCTTCGGTCATTTACATAAGTTCGGAGCAGAGGGAGAAGAGCGTTTTAAAAAGTGAAATCTGATACGAATTGGGCATTATTAACCATCAAATATTGGTCAATAAGAGGATTAATTGATAAACTGCAATGAAAGGGGATATAAAAATGAATTACCGTGAATTAGGCAACACTGGAATAAAAATTAGTGAAGTGAGCTTTGGTACTTGGGCAATCGGCGGTGCTTGGGGGAAAACGAATGATACTGAAGCTCTAAGGTCTCTGGAATTTGCAATGGATCAAGGTGTGAACTTTTTTGATACAGCCGATGTGTATGGTGACGGACATAGTGAAGAGTTGTTGGCCAAGGCAACAAAAGGCAAGGAAGATAAGATTCATATTGCCACTAAGTTCTGCCGTCAAGGCGACATCTTTGATCCCAATAATTACAGTTATGAACAAGTAAGCAAATATTGTGAAGACAGCCTTCGTCGTTTAAATCGAGATGCCATTGATTTATATCAAATTCATTGCCCTGCTACAGAGATTTTACGAGATGGAAGTGTTTTTGAAGTACTCGACCGTTTGCAACTCGAAGGGAAAATTCGTCATTATGGGGTAAGTGTAGAAACAGTTGAGGAAGGTCTTATTTGTTTGGAGAATCCAAATGTGAAGAGCCTGCAAATTATTTTTAATATGTTCCGCCAAAAGCCACTGGATGAGTTAATTCCTAAGGCCTACAATAAAGGAGTCGGACTACTTGTGAGATTGCCACTTGCAAGCGGGCTGCTTACTGGTAAATTTACTGCTGATCATGTCTTTGAAGAGGATGACCACCGTCGTTTTAATGAAAATGGGGAAGCATTTAATGTTGGGGAAACATTTGCTGGACTTGGTTTTAAAAAGGGTGTTGAACTTGCGGACCAGTTAAAGTGGATCGCAAATGGACGTAACTCGATGGCAAGTGCAGCTCTACGTTGGATATTAGACCAAAAAGAAATAACATGTATAATTCCTGGCTTTAAAAATGTAAAACAAGTTCAAAATAACCTGGCATCTCTTGAAGAAAAATCATTTACAAACGAAGAAGCAGAACAAATTCAGCGTTTCTATCATGAAAATGTAAAAGATTTTATCAGAGGAGCATATTAAAGAACGAGCTAGTCTCGTTCTTTTTTATGGACATATGATTCGAGTTTTTATTTGGAAGCGTGAGAGAGTGATATATTTGTTATTCCATGAGGAAACATTACAATCATCAGTTAGAGTGGTTCGGAAGCTTGTTAGGAATTTGATTTGTTACTTGTTGTTGAGCGCTATGAAAGGATTTTAAGAGTAGAGTGTGATAAAATTTCATATCAAAATAATTTTGTATTTGTCGACGTCGGAGGGATTTGATGAGTAAAACAGCAAACCGAGCCTATGCGGCTACATTGTGGATTTCAAAATTCGCGTATCTAAATCTACTTTGGATTGGATTCTCGTTAGTGGGACTAGTTGCTTTGGGATTCTTTCCAGCAACGGTGGCCATGTTTGCGGTTGTTCGCAAATGGTTAATGGGAGATACTGATATTCCAGTCTTTGGTACCTTTTGGAGTACCTATAAAGCTGAGTTTATAAAAAGTAACGGTCTAGGGTTGATCATTTTAGTGGTTGGAGTCTTGATAATACTTGACTTGTTTTTTGTAAGGAATTTAGGTGGAAGTTTTGTTCGCGTAATTCAAATCCCAATTTATTTGTTTATTTTTGCAGCAGTAATGACGTTGTTGTACATATTTCCGGTGTTTGTTCACTATGAACTTAAGATTGTCCATATGATTAAAAACTCATTTTTGTTAATGCTCATTAACCCACTTGAAAATGTTGTGATGGTTATTAGTTTGGTAATGGTATTCTTTGTCATAAAATATATCCCTGGATTGGGCTTTTTCTTCGGGGGGAGCCTATCTGCAGCAATCATCATGGCTGCATGCTACCGTGCTTTTCAAAAGATGGAACGGAAGAAGGAAAGCTTAGGTTAAGTAAAGAAGTTATATTGCGGATCAGAAAGCCATTCTGAATCCCAGAGGTTCTAATTACCTTTTCAAGAGTTGATGTAGGGGAAAAGGAGCTTTGGATTGATACTGAATCCTCTTCATGGGGTCAATGAAGGGGAAAAGAATGTTTGGACTGATACTGAATCCTTTTCATCGCGTCAATGAAGAGGAAAAGGAGCGTCGAACAGAATCCGAATCCTCCTCATGGTGTTGATGAAGGGGAAAAGGAGCGTCGAACATAAGCTGAATCCTCTTCATAGCGCCGATGAAGGGGAAAAGAAGCTTTGGATTGATACTGAATCCTCTTCATCGCGTCGATGAAGAGGAAAAGAAGCGTTGGACAGAATCCGAATCCTCTTCATCGCGTCAATGAAGAGGAAAAGGAGCGTCGAACAGAATCCGAATCCTCTTCATAGCGCCGATGAAGGGGAAAAGAAGCTTTGGATTGATACTGAATCCTCTTCATCGCGTCGATGAA
>NZ_JBPFDQ010000047.1:22087-40073 GCF_059415045.1 Ferdinandcohnia sp. SAFN-114
GAGGAAAAGAAGCGTTGGACAGAAGCCGAATCCTCTTCATGGCGTCAATGAAGGGGAAAAGGAGCGTCGAGCAGAAGCTGAATCCTCTTCATAGAGTCGATGAAGGGGTAAAAAACGTCGAGCGGGCTCCGAATCCTCTTCATGGTGTTGATGAAGAGGAAAAGTAGTCAAGTTTATGAAGGTCAACCTGTAAGTAGATTAATAGATAACGTTCTTCATAGGGATCATGAAGTCCAAAACGAATGGACTACCTAAGAAAGAGTCTTAATAAAGAACAGCCAACTTAAGATTGCTCAATAGTGTTAAAACCTTCGCCAGCCCCAAACCCTACCATATCAACTCCAAACTCCAAATTCTAAATCCCTCAATTTCCCTCAATTACAAAAAGACAGATAGGAAGATTCAAGTAGAAGCTTTCCTATCTGTCTCTTATTGTTTGACTCCAAACCAAGCCTATTGGCCATTCATATTTCTGGCTGCAGATGGTGGCATGTTTGTTGCGATGGCCCCAATCCCAAGCGGTGGTTCTTACTCATAACCTTATCCTTTCACAGAACCAGCTGCCATTCCTTCAACGATCTTATCACTTAAGAATAAGAAGGCGAGTAGAATTGGCACGATACTGATAACAAGTGTTGCACCGATTGCGCCCCAGTCTGTTAAATATTGACCGACGAAGTTATTGATTCCGACAGTTAGTGTCTTCCACTTATCAGAACTGATGAATGTATTTACAAACACAAATTCGTTCCAGTTGTAAATCATGTTGATTATGGCGGTTGTTGATAATACAGGAACCGTCATTGGTAGCGTAATTTGGAAGAAGATTCGATGTACTGAGCATCCGTCCATAACTGCAGCTTCTTCGATTTCGCGAGGGAATGTCTTATAAAACCCAAGTAAAATCATGATAGTTAATGGCAAGTTAAATGCCGTATAGGATAATACGATTGATAATGGATTATCAATTAAATTTGCACTGTTGTACATTTTAAACAGTGGAATTAGAGTAGAATGTAACGGAATCATGTAGGCGACTAAGAATAATCCAAGAACAGGGCCGCTTAGTTTCCAGCTCATTCGTGTTACTGCGAATGTTACAAAGCTAGCAAGAATAATCGTTAGGACAACTGATAATACAGTGATCCATACGCTATTAAAGAAGTAGACACCGATATTTCCGGAAGTCCAAGCTTTCGTATAGTTTTCCCATTGCGGGCTTTGTGGTAAAGAGAAGGGAGACATACCGAAAACTTCTTTATTGGTTTTTAAGGAAAAGAACACCAACCAAACCAATGGATAGATTTGAATAATTGCAAAAGTACCTAGTAAGAGATATAGAAATCCAAATCCAATCTTGTTCAAGAAGGATCTTCTAGGCTTTTGTGTGGAAAGGTTTGGTGTAACTTGTTGTATACGAACCTCACTCATTTTGAATCACTCCCCCTTAAAATTGAACATCGTCTTTAGATTTCGTTAATTGTGATGTTAACCATGTCATAAGAAGACAGATCACTAATAGGCCAAAGCCAATTGCACTACCGTAACCGAAGTTGTTTAATTTGAAGGCTTCTTTGTACATATATGAGGCCATCACTTCACTTGCACCGTTTGGACCTCCTCCGGTCATTACATAGATTAAATCGAAGTATTTCAATGAACCCACAACTGCTAGCATGATTGTTACCTTGAAAACTCCAGAGATGAGTGGAAGTTTGATTTTATAGGCAATTTGAAATGGGCTAGCCCCATCGATTTTTGCTGCTTCGATGACTTCGTCAGGAACATTTTTCAAAGCTGCATAATAGATCAAAATGTAAAATCCTGCGTACTGCCAAATGATTGGGATGAAGATTGCATACAGTGCAATCTTTGGGTCTGCTAACCATATGGGTGTGTTTTCGACTCCAAAGAACTCAAGCAATTTGTTTGCCATACCGTTAGTAGGGTCAAAAATTTTCATCCATAGTTGGGCAATCGCAACAGAAGATAATAGCATGGGTATTAAATAAATTTTTCGCAAAAGGTCAGAACCTTTGATTTTGCTAGCTAAAACAAGTGAAATAGCTAAATATAAAAGTAAGCTAGCTGTTGAAAAGATTGCTAGTAAAAATGAGTGCCAGGTACTTGACCAGAATAATTTATCCTGAATTAAAGTAATGTAGTTATCTAATCCGATAAATGTCATTTCACCTATTCCGTCCCAATCCATGAGACCGTAGTAACCTGATAAAGCAATTGGAATATAAATAAGGACTAGAATGAGAAGTAAAGCCGGGAGTGTATAAAGGGCGATAACGAACTTATTCGACATCACAGTTTTCATAATGGTTTTGCCCCTTCCTTTCTATGAAGAAGAGGGCATATTACAAGCAATATGCCCTCTCTTTTTAAGCCACAATTATTTTTCGGCAGCAAGAGCTTCCTCTTGTGTTTTTGTAAATTCTTCTGGAGTTGTTTGTCCGCCAAATAATGCCTGAATTTGATTTAAGTGAACATCAGCTACGCCAGCAGACATTTGAACATCTGCATAAAGTGTTAAGTTTGAAGCATTTCCTAAATCGTTAAGAATGTCAATGTACATTGGGTGAAGGTCGCCAGCAGATGTATCAACAACTGTTGCAGGGATTACACCAGCATCAACAACTGAACGCTTGCCCCACTCATCAACAAGGTAAGAAACAAATTCTTTTGCTTCATCTTTTACTTTCGATTGTTCAGAAACGAATAAACCAACACCAGGACCACCTACGTAGCTATCAATGTCACCTTTGCCACCTTCATAGGTCGGGAACTTAAAGTACCCAATTTTATCTTTGAATTCTTGATCGACATCAGGTGATGTTGTATAGTTTGGTAGTTCCCAAGTTGCCATTAAGTACATAGCTGCTTGTTCATTCATGAAGTATCCTTTTGCTTCATCATTTGAAAGACCATTAAATCCTTTAACAAATGCATCCATATTTACAAGGTTTTCGATTTCCTCAGCAGCTTTTACAAGTGCTGGATCTTCAAAGCTACCTGTACGATTGATTGCATTATTTAAGCTTTCAGGCCCTCCGATTCTATCTGCAAGGTACATGTACCACATAGAGCCAGTCCAACGGTCTTTGTTACCTAAAGTGATAGGGGTAACGCCGTTATCAACAAGTGTTTCAACAACATTTAAGAACTCATCATATGTTTTTGGAGCTTCTAAATTATATTTTTCAAAGATTTCCTTATTGTAGTAAACTGGAGTAATGTTTAATTCTAAAGGTAAAGCATATGGTTTTTCTTCAACTGAGAAGGCATCCAAAGTGCCAGCTACGAACTTATCTTTTTCAACAATATCATCAAGTGGAGCGAACATATTTCCATCAACAAAAGGCTTCATGTAACCAGCAGCCCAAGTAATACCTACGTCAGGAAGTTCGTTTGAAGCTGACAATACTTTTATTTTCTCTTTGTATTGCTCGTTACCTAAAATTTCAGTTTGAATGTCTACATCTGGGTTCTCTTCTTCATAAGCCTTGATAATATCATCTACTATTGTAAACTGCGCATTGGAGCTACCTTCTGGCCATAAGTGCATCATTTTTACAACGGTTTTATCACTGCTAGATCCACTGGAATCTTTAGCGGTTTCATCTGATGAAGAACATCCTCCTAAGATTAAACCACCAGCTAATGCCATTGACATCACAGTAGCAAACGCTTTCTTTTTCATTAATCAAAAACCCCCTTAATTTGTCTTACCCTCTTTGCCTTACACTTAAAGTCTACCATCATGGGAATTTTCAAAAAAGGGAACGATGATTGGGAAAAATACTACTATTTTTAGAAAGCCCTTTCACTTCTTGTTTTTCGATATGTGGTAGGTGTCATTCCTTCATACTCTTTAAAAATCTTAATAAAATACTTAGCTGTTTTATAGCCAACTTCTTCAGCAATTTCATTGATGGTATGATTGGTAGAAAGGAGAAATTCTTTTGCACGTTGAATTCTACGTCGTGTCACATACTCACTAAAATTTAATTTTACTTCCTCTTTAAATAACACGCTAAAGTAACTAGGGTTTAAATGCACATGAGCTGCAACGTCTTTTTGGCTAATATCATCCTTGATGTGACGATCAATGTAGGTAATAGCCTCACGAATTGTATCTGTTGTTGTATCCATTTTCGTTGAGGCATCAATGATTTTTTTATCGACAACTTTCTCAATCATTCCTACTCTGAACTGATTTTCCAAAATTTGAATCGCTTCTTCAACCGCGTCAAGTAACTTAGATTTGCTAATTGGCTTTAAAAGATAGTTCACGACTCCAAGACGGAGCGCCTCTTGGGCATACTCAAACTCTGAGTAAGCGGATATAACAATAACGACTGGTGACATTCCTTTTTCTTTTATTGTTTTTAATAGCTGAAGTCCTGTCATTTCAGGCATACGTATATCGGAAAGTAATATATGAATCTTTTGATTTTCTGCAATTTGTAACACTTCCTCACCGCTTTGAGCAGTGAGGATATTAAATTCACCATTATTCCAATTTTCCAACGTCCTTTGCAAGCCCTGCCTAGTTCTTGGTTCATCATCAACAATCACGATATTTTTGAAAAACATTTTAATTCCCCCCATTTATTGGAATTTCAAATGAAATTCGTGTTCCTTTATCTGGCTCACTTTCAATTAAAAGTTCGGGATGCAAATTCTCGTTGTAATAGAGTTTTAATCGTTTATATACATTTGAAATGGCAATGCCTTTACCCCTTGTTGAAGCCACACTGCCAGTTTTCATAGATTCAGATATTTGATTGATTCGATCTTGGTCCATTCCTGGACCGTCGTCCTGAACAGATATTCTAATTCTATCAGTTTAAACTGAATCAATGGATACAGTTACAAGACTATCACCGACCTTATTCCCAGCCCCGTGTAAGATTGCATTTTCAACAAGTGGTTGAATGATGAGTTTTGGTATTCGAATATGTTCAAATTGCTGTGGAACAGAGACCTTCCATTTCAATCGATCACCAAAACGCATTTTCATAATTTCCATGTAGTCACTAATATGTTTAATTTCTTCCTTTAAAAATACCCAATCATCATCTGTTTCTTTTGTAATGGTGTATCGAAATAAATCAGACATTGCAATGACGACTTCGGATAACTCATCTTCATTTTTTTCTTCAAGTGACCAATGAAGGGCATCCAAGGTATTGAAGAGAAAATGCGGATTGATTTGTGCTTGTAAAGCTTTTAATTCGCTTCTACTTCGTAAAATTTCCTTTTGATAGACCATTCGGATTAGGTGATTTGTTTCCTTTACTAATTGATTGTAGGTACTGTTTAGCTCATTGATCTCATTTACAGATGAAACATCTGGATTCAAAGTTAGAGCACCTTGGCCAGCACGCTGCATTGTTTTTGTTAAGTGGACAATCGGTCTTGTAATGACAGTTGAAAGAAATAAGGAAAAAATCATAAAAATGATTGCACCAGCTACACCAGATAAAATGATGCCTGTCCGAATTCCAGCTAGCCCTTTTGTAAGTTCACTAATGGGCGTTAATATAAGGACGGTCCAGCCTGTAAGTTTGGAAGTTTCCTTTGTTACAATATAGTCACCTTCGTCGAGTTGAACAGTACCCTTAGGACTTGAAAGAATTTTTGAGATATCTCCATTGTAATTTTGAACGATTGGCTGATCGTTTTCGTCCAAGAGAATGGAGTATTGGTTGTTTGA
Source organism: Ferdinandcohnia sp. SAFN-114 (assembly GCF_059415045.1). Classification (NCBI taxonomy): domain Bacteria; kingdom Bacillati; phylum Bacillota; class Bacilli; order Caryophanales; family Bacillaceae; genus Ferdinandcohnia; species Ferdinandcohnia sp. SAFN-114. The sequence continues at coordinate 27,816 of NZ_JBPFDQ010000047.1, forward strand.
TACTGGAAATTGAAAATGGTCACGGTTTATACTTATTAAAAGGTAACCGCCATGTACAAATCTGCGCTCGATTAAACTAATCCTACGTATGGCTAGGAAATTGTTTTTATCTTGCGGGTCATCTCCTATCCAAACCATTCCACCCTTTGCAAGCCTAGCTTTTTCAATCCATTTCTTCTCTATCCGATTTTTTAATAAGTCTTCATCTAGGGGAATAACACGTTGTTGTTCCCCAGAAAAGATTTGAAATGAAAAGATGCCATCTGTATTCCCCATAATACGGTTTACATGTCCCATTAATTGTTGACGTTCCTGGAAGGAGATTTCTTTTCCATCAAACATTTTTGTTAGGGCTTTTTGAACGCCCTCGTCCGTAATGACGAGCTTTGACGACATATTAATTTGTTCGTATAAAGATTCCATTCTACCGTTTGCCTCAATCGCAACCTGGCGGATTTGTTTTTCTGCATTGCTTTTTAAAAGAGTAGAGACCTGTCTTAATGTTAATAGACCTACAATCAAAAGAACGATAATCATGACAAATAAGAAGATAAATAAAATCTGATTTCGTAATGTGTTCCATTTTTTAAATTTTTTGATCATGGGCTTTCGCCTTTCTATTTTGTCAGTAGTTTAATAATCTTGTATATTTGTAACCGTTATCATCGAGAGGGATGTTAAAGTTTTAAAACACAGGAACTAAGAACTAGTGCCATTTTATCATTTGTTAAGGGAATTGAAAATGCTTGTTTATCGGTTAGACTAAGTTATGGTGGAACCTTGCTCGGGTACTCTATAGTTGTTTTAAATAAATATATGAAACAATAAAAAAATTTTTTATCATCTATAAAAAAACCATTGACTAAATTATCTAAAATGTTTAACATTACTACTAAAGTTAAATAATGCAATTCTTCTTATCAAGAGAGGTGGAGGGACTGACCCTACGAAGCCTCGGCAACCAGCATTTGAATGCCCGGTGCCAAGTTCAGAGGAGTATTTTTATTCCGGAGATGAGAAGGTGGACGAATGCAAATATTATTATTGTAAATTCTTGCGCCCCTTCTGGTCTTTCAGAAGGGGTTTTTATTTTAGGCTATTTTCGTAAACTTTGTTGCTTTTTGATCCGATTATGCAAGGGATATATTATTGTCCAATCAATTATTTCAGTGGATGGTACGGGATCCTCGAAAATGCTTGCATTTTCTTCGTGCGGTGTAGCTTCGAGGAAGTAATTCAACGTCCTGCGGGTATAGCGAGCCAAGCGAGACCCCGCAGTGACATAGCGACTTGTCCAGTTGCAGCGGCTAGAAACTCGAGAAATTTCAACTCCTCCTTCAGAGGCAAAATACGCCTCTTTGTCGGAGTCTCCGACGTACACGACGTGCTAGTGCCGACGTCGCCACAGGACGTGGCGCTTTAGTCGGCCAATTTTCTCGTTTCTGTGCAAGCCGCCTCCACATTTCGTTGAGGAGGCTTGCGGATCGTCCGCGGAAAGCGAGTACCAGGAGCGGTAATCACCCTACATATAAAAGCAACAATCTTTTAGAAAAGAGCCTTATTTTAAAGTTGAAGAAGGAGAACTTTTCAACAGTTAATTTAAATAGAAAAAATCTTGGCAATAGATATATTTTTCTAAAAAATATATTGACTGAAAAAATAAAGTATTCTATAATACTTTATATTAATGAAGGATTAAAGCGTTAATACGTCATTTTAATAAAATTCTTATCCAGAGAGACTGAGGGAACAGGCCCGATGAAGTCCAGCAACCTTCAAGTGAAAACTTGAAAAGGTGCTAATTCCTGCAGATGTGTGTACATCTGAAAGATAAGTTGAGGCCCCCTCTTCTTATTTTGAGGGGGCTTTTTATTTACATAAAATAAAAACTTATCTAGCAAACTTGCAGAAAATTGAACTTGGAGGTTTAAACAATGACAAAACAATATGAAACTTATGATGATGAAACGATACTTTTACATGGTGGTCAATCCCCAGATCCTACAACTGGTTCACGTGCAGTACCAATATATCAAACGAGTTCTTTCGTCTTTCATAATACAGATCATGCTCAAAGTCTATTTAGTCTTGATGAGTCAGGTAATATTTATTCTAGAATCGGTAACCCGACTGTTGATGTGCTTGAGAAACGAATCGCGTTGTTGGAGGATGGTGTCGCAGCTGTAGCAACATCTTCAGGAATGGCCGCAATTGCTCTATCCATTATGAACGTCGCACAAGCAGGAGACGAAATTGTAGCAGCTTCCAACTTATATGGCGGAACTTACAATCTTTTCGCTGTTACGCTTCCGAAATATGGAATCAAGACTCATTTCGTTGATCCAACAGATCCTGAGAATTTTAGAAAAGCTATAACACCGAAAACAAAGGCCGTATTTGCAGAAACGATTGGAAACCCAAGCTTGCATGTTTTAGATATTGAAGCAGTATCAGCGATTGCACATGAAAATGGAGTACCACTCATTATAGATAATACATTTGCTTCTCCATATGTTTGTAAACCAATCCAATATGGTGCTGATATAGTGGTTCACTCCGCAACAAAGTGGATAGGTGGACATGGAACGACAATTGGTGGGTTAGTCGTTGATGGAGGCCGTTTTAATTGGAACAGTGAAAAGTTCCCAGGCTTTACAGAGCCAGATCAAAGTTATAACGGAATTAAGTATGCAAATGAATTTGGAACTTTAGCATTTAGTACCAAACTTAGAGTTCAGCTTTTAAGAGATTTTGGTTCTTCATTAAGCCCACATAGTGCGTTCCTATTGATACAGGGTCTTGAAACATTACACCTAAGAATCGAAAAACATAATGAAAATGCACTGAAAGTCGCAAAATTCTTAAATGACCATCCTGCGGTTGATTGGGTTTCATACCCTGGTCTTGAAGAGCATCCAGCACATGAACTAGCTACTAAATATTTGCGTTCGGGATATGGCTCAATCGTAAACTTTGGCATTAAGGGTGGAAGAGAAACCGGTAAGAAAGTAATTAATAACATTGCACTATGGTCACATGTAGCAAATGTTGGGGACGCCAAGTCACTTATTATTCACCCAGCATCAACAACTCATCAGCAATTAAGTGCGGAAGAGTTAGTAAAAACTGGAGTAAGTGAAGAATTAATCCGATTATCAGTTGGTATTGAATCATACCGTGATTTAGTTAATGACTTGGACCAGGCTTTTTATGAAGCGACAGGCATTTCATCAAAAGGAGAGCAAAAAGGAGAAACAGCGGTTAATGATGAGGGAGTCATACGCTGGGCACTTCAATCAACATTTATTCGTGAAGAAGTTGAAGGGAAAGAAGTTCAGCGTGCAAAAACAATTGCCGTTGTTGGTCTAAGTGGTAATCCAGCTCGCCCAAGCTACAGACTTGCACGAAAAATGCAGCGTCTCGGTTATAAAATTATCCCGGTTAATCCAAGGGAAACAGAGGTACTCGGTGAACAGGCATATCCAGATTTAACATCTATTCCGGTAAAGGTAGATATCGTTCAAGTATTCCGTAGTCCTGAGGCAGCAATTGGAGTTGCAGCTGAAGCAGCAAAGATTCAACCAAAAGTATTCTGGTTACAAGAAGGTGTTATTTCCCCAAGGGCAGTGGAAGTTGCGAAAGAGGCAGGACTTGAGGTAGTACAAAACAGATGTACCTATAAGGAGGCACAACGTCTCAGAGGTGCTATTGTTACGTATGCTTGTGAAATATAATTGTGAAGATTTCCCCTACCTCTATTGGTAGGGGATGATTGTAAAGAGAAACTATTAAAATATGAACTAAGGGATGGGTGTGTGCTTAGAATAATGCTTCTCTTAGTATGAGGGAGGAATAGATAATGACAACACAACACAGTTTACTAGAATCCAAGGTTCTATGGGAGCCGAGTGAAACTTGGGTCTCACAGTCGAATTTGGTGAAGTTTTCTCAAGAGGTCGGTTTTCCACTCCTACCCTATGAACGTTTTCATCGCTGGTCAGTCGCTCAACCTGAATCATTCTGGTCAGCGGTATGGGACTTTGCAAAAGTTATTGGAGATAAAGGAGAAAGAGTCGTAGTTCCTCCAAGCGATGGTGGAATGCTAGGTACACAATGGTTTCCTGATTCTAGATTAAATTTTGCAGAAAATATTTTACGTGGTGACGATCAGCAAACCGCAGTTATTGAATCAGATGAAAACGGCGTCTCTCAAACAATCACAATGGGAGAATTGCGTAATAAGGTGGCACGTGCCCAGTCTGGGTTAAAGAGTTTGGGAGTAAGTGCTGGTGATCGTGTTGCTGGAGTTGTAACAAATAGAATTGAAGCATTCGTAGCCTTATTGGCAACCACTTCATTAGGTGCTGTTTGGACATCATGCTCTCCTGACTTTGGTCCAAAGGGGATTATCGATCGGATTGGGCAAGTTCATCCAAAAGTATTAATTGCAACTTTGGATTATCAATATAACGGAAAGTCTTATGATATTCGAGATAACATCTCCGCTGTAAGTGAGGTACTGAACGATGTTTCCGCTATTGTGACTTTATCTGAGAGTGCAGATATATCGATTAATCAAGAAACGAAAGTGATGAGCTGGCAAGAGCTATGTCAAAATGAATCATCCCATCTGGAATTTACACAAGTTCCATTCAATCATCCACTTTACATCCTTTATACTTCGGGGACTACTGGGCTGCCAAAGGCCATTGTTCATTCAGTCGGAGGTACATTAATTCAACACTTAAAGGAACATCAGTTACATTGTGATTTAAAAGCTGGAGATGTCTTGTTTTGGTACACCAATACAGCATGGATGATGTATCCTTGGCTGCTATCTGGATTAGCAAGCGGTGCTGCCATTCTTCTTTATGACGGGTCACCAATACCTAAGGCGAATATAGGGATTCTTTGGGAGATTGCAGAAGAGATTGGGCTTACGCATTTCGGAACGAGTCCTAAGTATTTAGACACCTTGGCGAAGTCAGATTATCAGGTTGGTCAGAGACACAACCTCTCATCTTTACGCAGTGTTCTTTCTTGTGGAGCACCTTTATCGGCGGAACAATATGATTGGATTTATAGCGACATTAAACAGGATATCATGTTGGCTTCGATTTCAGGTGGTACCGAAATCATTGGCTGCTTTGTGATGGGTTCTCCTGTACATCCAGTGAGACGCGGGGAAATTACCTGTAAAGCACTGGGGATGGCAGTAGATGTCCTCGATGAAAGAGGTGTATCTGTAATCAATGAAAAAGGGGAGTTAGTGTGTACAAAGGCTTTTCCTAGTATGCCAATCACATTCTGGGGAGAGGACGGAGATGAGCGCTATTTTTCCGCCTATTTTGCTGAACGTCCTGGTATATGGTCACATGGTGACTTCGCTGAGCAAACAATAGAGCAAACGTTAGTTATTTATGGAAGAGCTGATACGACGCTTAATCCTGGGGGTGTCCGGATTGGAACTGCTGAAATTTACCGAGTTGTGGAGCAGCTTCCTCAGGTACAGGACTCAATCGTGTTTGGCTACCCTGTTGATAATGATGAGGAGATTGCACTGTGTGTCGTCACCGAGGATGGATCACTGGATAAAACATTAGCGATTCAGATTCGTAAGGAAATTAGGGAAAAAGCTTCACCGCGACATGTGCCAAGGCGTATATACGGTGTCAAAGAGATTCCTTATACAATTAACGGCAAGAAGGTAGAGGGGGCAGTACGTTCAACTGTTCTTGGACAGCCAATAAAGAATAGGGGTTCACTTGCCAACCCAGCGTGCCTAGAGGAATATAGCAGCTTGTCCGAAAGGAGTTTCGTATAATGGGTAAACTCCAAGTTCCGAAAGGTGCAATTATAGGGATTGGAGAACTTACTCCAGTCCGTTATAGCGAGGGTGTGACAACTCTTGGATTAATTGCCGAGTCAGTAAGGCTGGCCATTCAAGATGCCGGAATTGAAAAAGACGAGGTAGATGGTTTATTAGTTGGCCCCCAAGTAGGCGAAACTCCGCAGCATGTGCCAGCTACTGTTGCGGAATACCTTGGTCTTGAGCCGACAATGTCAAATGTAGTTGATCTTGGAGGTGCTACCGGTGCGGGAATGATATGGAGAGCGGTGGCTGCAATAGAAGCGGGAATGTGTGAAACAGTTGTATGTGTGCTTGCCAATATCAATGAAAAAGGAAAAGCTTTACGTTCACCAAATCGTAATCCAATTCGTGAATTTGACGTTCCATTTGGTGCTTCTGGCGCAAACACTTCTTATGCGCTGTTAAAGCAACGGCACATGGCCGAGTATGGATCAACACAAGAAGATTTTGCACTCATTGCTCATTGGGCACGAAAAAATGCGCAGCTCAACCCTAAAGCCATTACATATGGAAAACCAGCCTCAGTAGAGGACGTGTTGAATTCACCGCTAATTGTGGATCCCTTGCATTTATTTGAAATCGTTATGCCTGTAGCAGGTGGCGCAGCTGTCGTTGTTACCTCTGCCAAAAATGCCTCTAAGGGAGGACATCCTCCAGTTTATTTACTAGGGGCGGGTGAAAAAATCACTCATAGAGCCGTCAGCCAAGCCCCTTCCTTGGAAAATGCTCCACTAAGCTATGCGATCCCAAGGGCATTGGAACAAGCAGGTTTATCCGTTCAAAACATGGATTTACTTTCTATCTATGATTGCTATACGAGTGTAGTTGCACAAACATTAGAAAATGCTGGTCTATGTGCACCTGGAAGATTTGGTTCATGGATGAAAGAGCATTCATTCGGTCATGATGGGGATTGGCCACTTAACACGCACGGGGGACAATTAGGATTTGGTCAGGCAGATCTTGCTGGTGGAATGTCCCATATTATTGAAGCTGTTCATCAATTGCGACATGAAGCAGATTTGCGACAAATTCCAAATGCCCGTCATGCTCTGATAACTGGGAATGGAGCTACACTGAGTGAAGCTGCTGCTCTGGTCTTGGGGGTGGAATTATGATAGAGAAATTTGAAAATTTAACGGTCCCAGGACCAACAATAACACCTATCACTAAGCCGTTCTGGGATGCAGTAGCTCGTAAGGAATTTATTTTGCAGAAATGCTGTGAATGTGGTGAATGGGTATTTTATCCTCGTTCCCATTGTCCGCATTGTTGGAGTGACCAGTTAGAATGGAAACCAGCTTCAGGAGAAGGAACATTAAAGACATGGAGCATTGTACACAGACCTGGCCATCCTGGATGGGCAGAAGTTACACCTTATGTATTAGGGATTGTTGAACTAGAAGAAGGCCCATCGATGCTGACACATCTTTTAGTTGATTCTGATCAAAAATTAAAAATTGGGCAGCCGCTGAAAGTCAAATATATAAAATGCAATGATGTGTGGTTGCCATTTTTCGAAAGTAAGGAATGAAAAATAGCATTAAGACATATTACACCAGCGTAAAAAGGGAGGAAAGTCGATGTCTACAGCTCCAGTAATTCAGGAGGATATAATTACCGAGAAAAAAGGTTTTTCTAAAGAACATCGCAAGGTCGGTTTGGCTAGTTTTATTGGTACAACAATTGAATGGTATGATTTCTATTTATACGGTACAGCTGCTGCTTTAGTATTTCCAGCATTGTTTTTTCCAACTTTCGACCCTCTATACGGGACATTAGCGGCCTTTGGGTCATATGCCGCAGGATTTATCGCACGGCCCTTAGGAAGTATGGTATTTGGACATTTCGGCGATAAAGTTGGTCGAAAAAAAATGCTTACACTTTCACTATTATTAATGGGAATAGCAACATTTTTAATGGGGCTGATACCATCCTATCAAACAATCGGATTGATGGCACCACTATTAATAAGTCTTCTACGAATTGTCCAGGGATTTGCCGTTGGAGGAGAGTGGGGCTCAGCTGTAGTAATGGCTGTCGAGCATGCTCCAAAAGGAAAACGGGGATTATACGGTAGTTTTCCACAGATGGGAGTTCCTGCTGGTCTTCTCTTATCCACCTTCGTGTTCTCGATGGTAAATAACAATATGTCAAATGAAGCTTTCCTTGCCTGGGGCTGGCGGATTCCTTTTTTACTAAGTGCAATACTTGTCATCATTGGACTTTGGATTCGCTTAAGAGTCAGCGAGTCGCCTGTATTTGAGGGTTTGGCAGAAAAGAAACAGTTAGAAGAAAAACCTGTGCTCACCGTACTACGTAGCCAGAAAAAACCATTATTCTTAACGATTGGTATGAAATTAGTTCAAAACGGAACATTTTATATCTATTCTGTATTTGTTCTAACCTATTTAGTAGGAACGGTTAATGTTGACCGATCTATTGGTCTAAATGCAGTTATGATTTCTTCGGCAGTTGGTTTTGTGACCATGCCACTATGGTCCTATTTATCAGATAAGATTGGCCGTAAACCTGTCTATTTGGGTGGAACAATAGCGACGACGCTTTTCATTTTTCCATTTTTCGCGCTGATGGACACAGGGTCAGTACTTTGGATCACAATAGGAATCGTGCTTGGATTGAATGTCATACATGACTCTGTCTACGGCCCTCAGGCAGTATACTACTCTGAACTTTTTGGGTCAAAGGTTCGTTTAAGTGGAGCATCCATTGGTTACCAAATTGGAGCTATCCTAGCAGGTGGATTTTCTCCTCTAATTGCGACTTGGTTACTAGCAAAATATGATGGGCAAAGCTTACCAATTATTCTATATTTAGTCTCATTAGGTGTGATAAGCATTGTTGCAACGTTATTCGCACGGGAAACGTACCGTGATTCACTAACCCAGTAATTTAGTAGTTTCAAAAAAGGATGGGTGATTTCGTTGAAAAAAACTGTATTAATTGATGGAGTTCGTACTCCTATTGGACGGTTTAAGGGAAGTTTAAGCATGAATACAGCAACTGAACTAGGTGTTGCGGTAGTTTCGGAGCTCGTTCGCCGAGTTCCTGAAACGGCTAATGCAGATGGCGTTATACTAGGTCAAGTCATACAGGCTGGGCAAGGTCAAAACCCTGCGCGTCAAGTTGCTTATCAAGCTGGGGTTGGGATACATACTCCCGCCTTGACATTAAACAGCGTTTGTATTGCTAGTTTAGCAGCAGTATCTGACGCTGCTCGCCGTGTAGAAAGAGGAGAAGGGGATCTATTTGTTGTTGGGGGATTCGAATCCATGACGAATGCACCACATGTATCTAACCTTAGACGAGAAGTTAAAATGGGTGCTATTGAATTCTATGATACCTTGAATGACGGTTTATGGTGTGCGCTTTCAGATCAATCAATGGGCGGGTTATCTGAACGTACAAATCGTGAATTACAAATTAGCAGAGAAGAACAAGACGAATTTGCTCTACACTCACAACTACGGGCAGCTCGTGCACAAAATAATGGAGTTTATAAGGATGAAATAGTTGGAGTTAATGTTTCGGGCCAACTTTATACCGAGGATGAATGTATTCGTCCTCAAACCTCTATTGACAAGCTACAAAAGCTTCCCCCGGCATTTGAGGAAGGGGGAACTATTACTCCTGGAAACGCCAGTCCGATGTCAGATGGTGCGAGTGCTGGCCTAATTTCTAGTTTAGACACATGTGAAAAAATAGGTAAGTCACCGCTAGCAACCATTGTTGACTGGGCATTTGTGGCAGGGCCAGATCCATCATTGCACCTCCAGCCGGCAAATGCGATACGGGCTTTATTGGAACGTACAAATTTACGCCTTTCAGATGTTGATTTGTTCGAAATTAATGAAGCTTTTGCAAGTGTTGTGATAGCTAGTCAGCAAGAGCTCGGGCTTCCTTCAGATGTCGTTAACGTGAACGGAGGAGCAATAGCACTTGGTCATCCTCTAGGTGCTAGTGGATTCAGGCTTGTATTAACACTCGCTCGAGAACTTAAACGACGTGGCGGCGGCCGAGGCATTGCTTCAATGTGTGGCGGTGGAGGTCAAGGAGCAGCCGTCTTAATAGAAGTAGAATAGTATTTCGTAATATATCATGAATACTCAATATGAAAAAATATGAGTCTAGTGAAATGTTTAAAGGCTTCTGTCCTTTTTGGTGGGCAGATGCCTCTTTTTTTGATGCAATTTTGCATGCAAATGTTATAATTAAATAATTATTTTGAAATATCAATCAACATCGAGGTGCAGCATGGGAAAGCGTATAGGAATTTATTTTGGAGGACTCGCTCTAACTGCGTTAGGAATTGCTTTTATTATTCAATCATTGATCGGAGCGGGGCCATGGGATACCGTAGCTGTAGGGCTTACAGAGCATTTAGGTTTGACGATTGGAACGTGGTCAATTTTCACACAGTTCACTTTTATATTCATTACCTGGATTCTTGAAAAAAAGAGATTGCGAATCGAATCGGTTATCCCAATCTTAATCCGAAGTGTTTTTGTTGATTTTTGGTTTTATATTGTATTAGGGAATGTTGACTTTACATCATCTCGGGAATTACAAATTGTCAGTTTCATTGTAGGTCTTGTTATCGCTGGAATTGGAATTGGCATTTATATGGAGGCGAATTTACCTAAGACACCAATAGATGGAATGATGGTTGCGTTTTGCAATCGGTTCGGTTTAAGCTTTAATATTGTAAGAATGGGGATTGAAGGTACAGGAGCCGTTCTCGGATTTCTTTTAGGAGGACCGGTTGGACTTGGGACTCTAGTGATTGCGTTGTTTTTAGGTAAAATCATTCAAGTTGTCAATAATAGAACGAAGAAAGTCTTGCAAATCGCGAGCACAACTCATTCTTATTAAAACATATTAATTCAAGTAACAATCTGATAAAATGAACATGAATCTAAAATAGAGGTAAATGCTATGAATCCGTTAACAAATTATATTGAATTTAATAGAGAAAAATGGGCGGAACTGCGCAATAAAACTCCTTTGTTACTGTCTGAAGAAGAACTAGAGAGCATTCGTGGTATCAACGAGGAAATCTCTCTTCAGGAAGTAAAAGAAATTTATTTGCCATTGACCCGTTTGATCAATCTAAAGGTAAAAGCATCGCAACAGCTACAGGGAGCAACGAATTCATTTTTAGACTATAAAGCTAAGAAAATTCCATATATTATTGGAATTGCAGGTAGTGTGGCTGTAGGGAAAAGCACCGCAGCGAGGGTGATCCAAACTCTATTATCACGTTGGGATGAGCATAAAGAGGTAGGGTTAGTTACAACAGATGGATTCTTGTATCCAAACGCAACCTTGGAGAGTAAGGGCTTGATGAGCCGAAAGGGATTTCCCGAAAGCTACGATACTCAAAGATTAATTGAGTTTATGATGAAGGTAAAGTCTGGTAAGTCGAAAGTGGAGGCTCCACTTTACTCTCATCTAACGTATGATGTGCTATTCGATAAGGTAGAGGTTATTAAGCAGCCAGATATTTTAATCGTTGAAGGGATAAATGTCCTTCAAGTCAGCAAGTCCCATTCGGTTTTTGTCAGTGACTTTTTTGATTTCTCAATTTATATTGATGCGGACGTAAGAAATATTAAAAAATGGTACATTGAGAGATTTTTGACACTGCAAAAGACGGCGTTCCAGAACCCAATGTCTTATTTTCATCGCTACACATCGTTGTCAAAAGACGAGGCGATTAAAAAGGCAACTGACATCTGGGAGGAAATCAACGCCAAAAACTTACGAGAAAACATTCTCCCTACACGTCGTCGCGCAGATATCGTCTTCAAAAAAGGCCCTGACCACATCATGGAAAAAGTCTACCTTAAAAAGTTTTAGAAAAGACGCCGGGCTCTATCCCGGCACTTCACTATACTACGCTGCTGCAGTGCAAAGACACTTGCGGCGTTTTTTTGAATTATGGCCGTTAATTTGAAAATACGGCTGTTACTGAAAATTTATGGCCGATAACTAAAAAATATGGCTGATAAAATATCTTTATGGCTGTTGGGACACGGGGACAGGTCTCTCGTCCCAGCCCTCACTATACTACGCCGCAGCAGTGCAAAGACACTCGCGGCGTTTTTTTGAATTATGGCCGTTAATTTGAAAATACGGCTGTTACTGAAAATTAATGGCCAATAACTAAAAAATACGGCTGATAAAATATCTTTATGGTTGTTGGGACACGGGGACAGGTCCCTCGTCCCAGCACTTCATAATACTATGCCGCAACAGTGCAAATACACTCGCGGCGTTTTTTTCGATTTATGGCCGTTAATTTGAAAATACGGCTGTTACTGAAAATTAATGGCCAATAACTAAAAAATACGGCTGATAAAATA
>NZ_JBPFDQ010000047.1:40173-43055 GCF_059415045.1 Ferdinandcohnia sp. SAFN-114
CAACAGTGCAAATACACTCGCGGCGTTTTTTTCGATTTATGGCCGTTAATTTGAAAATACGGCTGTTACTGAAAATTTATGGCCAATAACTAAAAAATATGGCTGATAACATATTTTTATGGCTGATAGCCAAATGTGAAGGTGAAAACTCATACGAACGCCATATTCAGCTCATGCCATTTACAGTTGTCGCACATTAATGCGTAGCTTTTTCATGCAATCGAATTTGTGCCTTTTTGGATTTTGGAATTCCTCGCCATGTCATGTAGGTGCCGATTCTCATGATTTTTTCAAAAGGTCCCATTTTCCAGATTTTAAGATAAAAGTGGCTTAAAATAACTTGGAATAAGTAAATCACGATTGCTAACAAAATCCCATTAAGAACACCCATCTTTCCGAATAATCCTAGACCATATCCATAAAAAATAAGAGTACATATAAAACTTTGCGCTAAATAATTTGTCATGGATAGACGTCCTACATTTTCAAAAAGAGTTAAAATGACGGATTCTCCTTTTGTATAAAAATATGCAAATAGGAAGATGTAACCGACCGAGAGAAGGGGCGCACCTATTGTATAAATTGATTCTGTCCATATATGTTCTGGAAACAGATATGGTAAAGATTTTAACCCTAAGCCCATAGGTAGAAATAGCCAAGCTAACCAACTATATTTCCGTTTTTCTTTTTCAGGAAATGTGAACCATCCGCTTTTAGCGGCGTACATTCCGAATAAGAATATCGGGCAGATCACAAGTGGCATAAGCACTAACATGACTAGGTATACAAAATCAGGATAACCATACGGATCTTCTCCGTTATTGCGAAAATCATAAGTTTCCCAATAATCTCCACTTGAATATGCTTCGTACTCCTTTTGGATATAGGAATCTAAATTCTTTGGTTTCTCCATTTCTTCATTTGCTCCAATTACCCCTAACAATGTACTTAAAGAAAATAACGTCACAGTCCAAATTAGTATTGTCTTTTTCTTTCGTTTAACAAAGCCAATCATAAGTAAGCCAATCAGTCCGTAGGAAAATAAAATATCTCCTTCCCAAACAAAAAAGGAGTGGAGTAATCCGAAAGTAAGTAATAATATGAAACGACGTACTAGGTGTCGTTTGATCTTTTTACCATTGCCTTCAAGTTTTTCCGATAATTTAACCATAGAATAGCCAAATAAAAACAAAAAGATAGGCATGAAGCTACCTTCTATAAAGATTTTGATCCAAATATAGGATGCTTGATCAGACGCTAAAGTCTGATAGTTTTCCATTTGATCTTTCCCAAACATACCATATTGAAAAATTAATACATTCGCTATTAATATCCCAATTAAACTGAATCCCCTTAGTCCATCCATCAACCTAACTCGTTTTTTCATTTTCTGCTCCCTTTCATATTGAACTACCTTATATGTTAAAGGGATGAGTTTTCCAAAAATTAACCACTACCTTACGGATGCATAAAACTTTATTTGATTTGTTCAACTGTTCGTAAAGTTGCTTTGTTATGATAAGGATGAGGTGGAAACTTATGTATAATGAGACAAATATTTTAATAGTTGATGATGAACAAGCTATTGTGAAAATGTTAGAAATGATGTTGAAAAAGGAAGGATTTCAAAATATATATACGGCATACAAAGGGGAAGATGCGCTTACTATTCTAAAAAAACAACAGGTTGATATTGTTATCCTTGATGTGATGCTACCAGATGGCAGCGGATTCGACTTTTGTCCGAAAATCCGTGAATTATCGTCAGCCTATATTTTATTTTTAACCGCTAGAGTATCAGATTTAGACGTACTAACGGGATTTGCTACTGGCGGTGATGATTATGTGACAAAGCCGTTTAATCCATTAGAGGTGGCTGCAAGAATTAAAGCGTATTTAAGAAGAAGTTCTAAATTAGCTGAGCCTACAATTCTATTGAAATCTAAGCAGTTTGATTTTAATCGATTCTTGTTAGATGAAGGCGCAGGAGAATTGTTGGTAAACGGTCAGCCAGTACCTTGTCCAACTCAAGTTTATTTGTTGTTGCTTTATTTGTGCAAGCATCCGAATATTGTTCATTCTAAATCTGCACTCCTTGAAGCAGTCTGGGGATTTGACAATTATGTTGATGAGAATACAGTTTCGGTACATATTAGAAGAATTAGAGAAAGAATCGAGGAGGACCCAAGTAACCCTAAATATTTACTAACAGTAAGAGGGCTTGGATATAAACTTGTTAAGGGAAATCAATCATGAAAAAGCTAAGATGGCGTTTATTTTTGCATTTCTCATTACAGTTTTTGTTAGTAGCTGCCTTAATGGTTATTGTCATTTTTCTAACCCTAATTATAGCTATAGGTATTTATGCAGAAGATGTATCTCAATCTAATTATTATCAGGCAAAGTTAGAGGCCATTTCAGTCAATACGGGGTTTTCATTTTCAGAATTCAGTATGAACAAGGATTGGGATAAAGATTTAGAAAAGGAACAAATTTGGGTACAAATAATTGATCATGAGGGAACTGTGATTGAATCAGGAAATGTACCAGGTGAAATACCGAACAAATATACATATCAAGAGTTGGAAATTATGAAGGAAACAAAGCAATTACAAGATTTTTCACTTGCCTTTTACTTAGAGACATTTTATGAGGTACCTTACCTATTTGTTTTAGGCTACCAGGATCAAGCACATCTTTTACTAAAACAAATTGTTGGGGAGTATGGGGAAAGTGGGATAATAGATGAAGCGGACCAACTTAAAGTCGAGAATCTATTAAAAAAACAAAAAGGCACTCTGAAAATGATATGCTCCCCTAAAGGTAGACAGATGAAATAAAAAATCTGTTTCCTTTGGGGGAGTATTTTTGTATGGCTAAAA